>CAZTNL010000193.1:0-6187 GCA_964614885.1 uncultured Calditrichaceae bacterium
CGTCGGGATTGGCAGCGCCGGGGCCGTGACGCTGCAGACCCTGGGCGAAGAAATGTCGAAAATGGAACGGCTGGGCTTCCGCTTTGTTCTGCTTTCCGAGCTCGCACAGTGAGCGCGAAAAGTGTAGTGGCTATGAGTTAGTACATGAAGTTTGTTGGCAGGATAAATAAGGCCTGAAGCAGGTCTTAAATCGTGTGCCGGTAATCAACCGTACGAACAAGGAGGGACAGTTCAAAATGATGAGATTAGGCGTAAATGTCGACCACATCGCAACGCTGCGGCAAGCCCGGCGCGGGAAACTTCCGGATCCGGTGGCGGCTGCCGTCGCCACTGAAATGGCAGGCGCAGACGGCGTTGTCTGCCACTTGCGTGAGGACAGACGTCACATTCGCGACAAAGATGTTTTCCTGCTAAAGGAGATGGTCAAGACGCATTTCAATCTCGAAATGGCGGCCACCGATGAGATGGTCGGCCTAGCGACTGAAGTGGTTCCCGACATGGTCACCCTCGTGCCGGAAAAGCGCGAGGAGCTCACCACCGAAGGTGGCCTCGACGTTGTCACGCATTTCGACTGGTTGGAAGAGGTGGTGCGCCGGCTGCGCAACAGCAACATCGTGGTCTCCCTGTTCGTGGATCCGGACCTTAACCAGATCAAGAAGGCGGCGCATTGCCAGGCGGATTATGTGGAGCTGCACACGGGCATGTATGCCAACGCACCCGATCTGGGCACGGCGATGGACGAGCTCGAAAAGATTCGCTCCATGGCGATGGCCGCGGAAAAGATGGATCTGGGCGTCAGCGCCGGGCACGGGCTCGACTACTACAATGTCCGCCAGATCCTGGAAATCGAGCAGATCGAGGAGCTGAACATCGGCCATTCGATTGTGGCCAGGGCGGTGATGACCGGTATGGAAAACGCCGTCCGTGAAATGCTCAGCATCATTCGGGCCGCCGGATGACCGAAATTGTCGCCGAAGTTCTGCGCGGTGGCCGGGTGGAAAGCCGGCACCGCGGCGTGGTGGCGGTCGTGCGGCCGGACGGAAGCCCGGTGACTGCGCTCGGCAATGCCGGGCTGAAAACCTATATGCGTTCGGCCGCCAAGCCGTTTCAGGCCATGCCGCTGCTGGAAAGCGGCGCCGCCGACGCTTTCGGGTTTACCAATAAAGAGCTTGCCGTCATCATGGCCTCGCACAATGCCGAGGCTTTCCACCTCGAAGCGGTCCGGGAGGTTATGCGAAAGGCCGGACTCAGCGTCGCCGATCTGCGCTGCGGCTTCCACCGGCCCATGCACAAAGAGAGCGCGGAGGCACACCTGAAGGAGGGGAGGGAGCGGTCGCCGCTGTTCAACAACTGCTCCGGCAAGCACGCCGGTATGCTGGCTGTGGCGCGCTTCAACAACTGGCCGCTCGATTCCTACCTGGATTTCGACCATCCGCTGCAGCAGGAGATTCTGCGCAAACTGGCGTCCTGCGCCGGCCTGCGTGCGGATGAAATCGAGCGCGGCATCGACGGCTGCAGCGCCCCGGTATTCTTTCTGCCGGTGAAAAACATGGCGCTCGCTTTTGCCCGCTTCGCCTCCGGGGAGGATACGCTTGCCAGCCGGGCATTCGCGGTGATGAGCGAACATCCGGAGATGATCGCAGGCAGCGGCCGCTTTGACACCGATTTTATGCGGGAGATGAACGGAACGGCCATCAGCAAGGTTGGCGCAGAAGGCGTTCGCTGTGCCGCAGTCCGGGCGCCGGAGCCGGTGGGGATCGCCCTCAAAATTGAAGACGGCAGCAGCCGCGTTTCCGCGGCGGTTTTGCTGGAGGTCCTGGCCGGGTTGGGTTTAATTTCAAAGAATGCCCTGCAGCAGCTTTCCGAATACCATCGCCCGGTGTTGAAGAATTGCGCCGGCTTGCTCGTCGGCGAGATGGGCGCGGTCGTCGACGTGAAGTAGAACAAACGGCCGTGGCCTGACTGCCGTTTCGGCTACATATTTCTCCGGTACCTGCCTCCGACGTCGAACAGTGCGTTGGTCAACTGCCCGAGCGAACACACCCGTGCGGCGCCCATCAATTTTTCGAAGATATTCTTGCTGTGCACGGCTGCTTCTTGCAGCGTTTCGAGCTGTTTGGCAGCCTCGCTGCTGTTGCGCTTTTGCAGATGTTCCACCATGTGAATCTGCTGCTGTTTTTCTTCCTCGGTAGACCGGATCACTTCGTTGGGCAACACCGTTGGCGAGCCTTTGGAGCTGAGGAAGGTGTTGACCCCGATGATCGGCAGCTCGCCCGTATGTTTCAAGGTTTCGTAGGTGAGACTCTCTTCCTGGATCTTGCTGCGCTGGTACATGGTTTCCATGGCACCGAGGACACCGCCGCGCTCGGTGATGCGGTCGAATTCCAGCAGAACGGCCTCTTCCACCAGGTCGGTCAGCTCCTCGATGATAAACGAGCCTTGCAGCGGGTTCTCATTCTTTGCCAACCCCATTTCCTTGTTGATGATGAGCTGGATCGCCATCGCCCGCCGTACCGACTCCTCGGTCGGCGTGGTGATCGCTTCGTCGTAGGCATTTGTGTGCAGCGAGTTGCAGTTGTCGTAGATCGCGTACAGCGCCTGCAGCGTCGTGCGGATATCGTTGAAATCGATCTCCTGCGCGTGCAGCGAGCGGCCTGAGGTCTGGATGTGATACTTCAGCTTCTGCGAGCGTTCATCCGCGCCATATTTCAGCTTCATCGCCTTCGCCCAGATGCGCCGCGCCACGCGGCCGATGACCGCGTATTCCGGATCGATGCCGTTGGAGAAGAAGAAAGATAGATTCGGCCCGAACTTGTTGATGTCCATGCCGCGGCTCAGATAGTATTCGACGTATGTGAAGCCGTTGCTCAGGGTCAGCGCCAATTGCGTGATCGGGTTGGCGCCGGCCTCGGCGATGTGATAGCCGGAAATCGATACGGAGTAGAAGTTGCGCACGTTGTGGTCGATGAAATACGCCTGCACATCGCCCATGAGGCGCAGGGCGAACTCGGTGGAGAAGATGCAGGTATTTTGCGCCTGGTCTTCCTTGAGAATATCGGCCTGGACTGTGCCGCGCACCTGCGCCAGGGTTTCGGCCTTGATTTTTTCGTACACCCCCTGCGGCAGCACCTGGTCTCCGGTGACTCCGAGGAGCATCAAGCCGAGCCCATCGTTGCCCTTGGGCAACTCGCCGTGGTAGGATGGACGCGCCCCGCCCATCTTGGCATAAATCCGCGCAATCTTTTTCTTCGTCTTATCTTCGAGACCGTTTTCGCGAATATAAATCTCACACTGCTGGTCGATGGCGGCGTTCATGAAAAAAGCCAGCAGCATTGGCGCCGGCCCGTTGATGGTCATCGACACCGAAGTTTTCGGGTCGGCGAGATTGAAACCGGAGTAGAGCTTCTTGATGTCGTCGAGGCAGCAGATGGAAACGCCGGCGTTGCCGATCTTGCCGTAGATGTCCGGCCGCCTGTCCGGGTCGGCGCCGTAGAGCGTCACCGAATCGAACGCTGTCGACAGTCGTTTAGCAGGCATGCCCATGCTGACGTAATGGAAACGCCGGTTGGTGCGCTCGGGACCGCCCTCGCCGGCGAACATTCGGGTCGGGTCTTCGCCTTCGCGCTTGAACGGGTAGATGCCGCTGGTGTAAGGAAACTTGCCGGGCACGTTTTCCTGCAGCGCCCAGCGCAGCATGTCGCCCCAGGCCTCGTACTTCGGCAGGGACACCTTGGGGATTCTTGTTCCCGAAAGGCTGTGCGTGCAGGTTTCGATGGCCAGCTCGCGGTCACGCACTTTGAATTTGAAGACATCCTCGGCGTATTTGCGCCGGCTGAATTCCCAGTTATCCAGCAAGGCCTGGTTGCGCGGATCGAAATCAAGCACGCTTTCGTCCCGCACCTGTTCGAGTTGGGCAATCGTGGTCTGGTAGGTTTTCGCATCGCGCAACCGCAGCATTTCGATATTCTTGTCGAGGCAGTAAAGTTTCTGGGCGAGCTCGCTCTGCGCCTCGGTCCATTCATTGTAGTCGCGAATTTTTTCGGCGATTTCCGAAAGATAGCGGACGCGGCTGGGCGGAATGATGGTGACTTTTTCCGGCACGCCGTTCGCCTGCTTGACTTTCGAAGCGAAGCGCGCGCCGGTCTTCTCCGTGAGTTTTCCCATAACCGCGGCGTAGAGCGCGTTCATTCCGGGGTCGTTGAATTGCGAGGCGATCGTGCCGTACACGGGAAGCTCGCTGTCGGGTGTTTCGAACAGGTGGTGGTTGCGTTTGTACTGCTTCTTTACATCGCGCAGCGCATCGAGGGCGCCGCGCTTGTCGAATTTGTTGATGGCAATGACGTCGGCGAAGTCGAGCATGTCGATCTTTTCGAGCTGAGTCGCGGCGCCGTATTCCGGGGTCATGACGTAGAGGCTGACATCCGAGTGCTCGACGATTTCGGTGTCGGACTGGCCGATGCCCGAGGTTTCCAGAATGACCAGGTCGTAAGCGGCCGCCTGCAAGACTTTGACGGCGCTACGCACGTAGGCTGAGAGCGCCAGGTTCGACTGCCGCGTCGCCAGAGAGCGCATGTAGACGCGCTCGTTGTTGACTGCGTTCATGCGGATGCGATCGCCAAGCAGAGCGCCGCCGGTTTTTCGTTTCGACGGATCGACGGAAACGATGGCGATGGTCTTGTCCGGGAAATCGAAGAGGTATCTGCGCAAGAGCTCGTCGATAAGCGAGGACTTGCCTGCCCCGCCGGTTCCGGTGATGCCTAAAACCGGCGGATGCGTTTTTTCCGCCAGCTTGCTCACTTCGGCTAGTGTGGGTTTGTTTTCCTCTGGAAAGTTTTCGGCCGCCGAGATCAGTCGCGCGATGGCGTTGACATTCTTTTCTTTGAGCGGCGCGATTTCTCCGTTTAATTCCAGGCCGGTCGGGAAGTCGCATTTTTGCAGCATGTCGTTGATCATGCCCTGCAGCCCCATTTTCCGGCCGTCGTCCGGCGAATAGATGCGGGCGACGCCGTACTTGTGCAGCGCCTCGATCTCTTCCGGCAGAATCACACCGCCGCCGCCGCCGAAAACTTTGATGTGCCCGGCGCCGCGTTCGCGCAGCAGGTCGACCATGTACTTGAAGTACTCGTTGTGCCCGCCCTGGTAAGAGGTCAGGGCGATGGCCTGCGCGTCTTCCTGAATGGCGCAGTTGACGACCTCCTCGACGCTGCGATCGTGGCCGAGATGGATGACCTCCACGCCGGTCGCCTGGATGATGCGCCGCATGATGTTGATCGCCGCGTCGTGGCCGTCGAACAGCGACGCGGCGGTGACGATGCGGATGTTGTTTTTCGGTTGGTAGGGTTTGATCTGTTGCATGCTTATGTGTTCCAATTCAAATTAAAGTCAACACCGAAACCCTGACAGGATTTGCTTATTCTTTACTCCTGCGGCCCATGTTCTTCGAATCCTGTCAGGGTTCAATTCCAGCCACGAGTCGCCGCGCAGCCGTCGGGGCCGGCAACTCGCCGGCCATGACCGCCGCCTCCATTTTTTCGAGCAGGCCGTTCTCGGACATGCTCTTCAGAAATCTCTGCGTCAAATACTCGTTAACGAGCGCGTGCAACCACTCCTTTGCCTGTTGCTGGCGGCGCTTTTCAAAAGTCCCGTCTTGCAGGCAGACCCGCTTGAAGTCCAACACCGCATCCCACAACTCCTCGATGCCTTCGCCCGTGAGCGCCGAGCAGGTCCCGACTTTCTGTCGCCAGCCATCTTCAGCGGGTGTCAGATAGTGTAACGCCAGGGCGAGCTCTTTGCTTGCAGCCACCGCCCGTACTTTGTTGTCGCCGTCCGCTTTGTTGATAAAAATGGCGTCCGCGATTTCAAGAATGCCTTTTTTGATGCCCTGGAGCTCGTCGCCCGCACCGGTAATCTGCAGTAAAAGGAAAAAGTCGACCATGGCGCGCACGCTGATTTCGTTTTGACCGACGCCCACGGTTTCGACCAGAATGACATCGTAGCCCGCCGCTTCGCAGATCAGCATGCTTTCCCGCGTCTTACCAGCAACCCCGCCGAGTGCGCCGCCGGAAGGGGAGGGGCGAATGAAAGCGTCTTTATGCCGGGACAACTCCTCCATGCGTGTTTTGTATCCGAGAATGCTTCCCCCGGTCAGCGAACTGCTGGGGTCGACCGCGAGCACCGCGACCCGGTG
>CAZTNL010000194.1:0-6177 GCA_964614885.1 uncultured Calditrichaceae bacterium
AACCGGAGCCGGGATCTCAAACCGAATTCGTCGCGGAGCACCTGTTCTACAACGAGAATCTCGGAGTCCATCCGGGCGACTTCATCAGCTACTATGTCGAAGCCGTTGACGCCGGAAACGGGAAGTCTGCGACCGCCTCGGACATCTACTTCGTCGAGATTCGGCCGTTTGAGACAGAGTTCACGCGGCCTCTGTCACAGGGCCAGTCGGCCGGCGCCGGTTCAGCCGCCGGCCGCCTTTCGCGGACACAGAAGGAGATCATCGTCGCTACCTGGAAAACCGAGCAGCGAAAATCGAAGCTCACCCCCGAAAAGCTCAGCGAAAACACTGCCGTGTTGGGCGAAAGCCAAAAGAACCTGGAGGAGGTAACCCAAAGCACCCTGTTTCAGCTACAACAAAGATCTGTTCTGAACGCCGGCGCCAGCCGAAGCATGGCCAAACACTACGCGGACGCGGTCGAAGCGATGCAACGAGCGCTCGAGCACCTCGCACAGTCCGACCTGGTGCAGGCGCAGACCCCGCAGAGAGAAGCCCTGCAAAGTCTGCTGCAGGCCGAGGCACAAATCCGGCAAATCCAGGTTCAACGATCCCGCAGTGCGCCCGGCTCCGGCCACGCAAACCTCGATGAACTCTCGCAGCTCTTCGAAGATCAGGCTGACAAACTGAAAAACAAGTACGAAACCCTCAACCAGGCCCCTTCCACCCAGAGCGAGGGCGAACTCAACGGCGCCCTGCAAAAAGTAAAGGAGCTGGCGCGCCGTCAGCAAACCTTCAACCGCGACATGCAGGACCTGGCCCGAAAAAACATGCCGGAAAAACAACGCAGACGGCGTGCGGACGAGCTGCGCCGGCAGCAGGAGCAACTGCGGCGGCAAACGCAGCAGCTCGCCCGCAACCTGCAGCAATCGCGCAAGCTCAAAAACAGCCTGCCGCGGAACATACAGAAAAACCTCAAGCAGGCGACGTCGGAAATGAGCAATGCCGCTCACAACTTGCGCAACAACAACCGCCAGCTGGCGGCTGCCAAAGGCGCCCGCGCACTAAACCAACTGCGACAACTGCAGGACCTGTTGCAACGCCGGCAAACCGAGTCGCTGCGGCGGGAGATGAAGGACGTCGAGAAGCAATTTTGGGATATGGCGGATAGCCAGCGGGAGTTGGCCGGCAAAGTGGAAAAACTGGCCGCGAAGGGGAAAAAGAGTGGTGACGCTGAACTGAGCAGCGCCGAAAAACGGCAACAGAACCTCTTGCAGGACCTCGGGAAGACCATGATCAAATTCGACGCGATCGAAAAACAGGCGCACCGTGAAAACAAGTCGGTATCGCGTCAAATCGGCCAGCTCGGACGTGACCTGAAGAGCCAGGAACTCCCGGAAAAGATGGCCAACGCCCGAAAGCTATTGAGCCAGGGGAAACTGAATTCCGCCAACCGGGCCCAAAAAGACATCCTGCAGCGCCTCGAGCAGGCCGGGAACGAGCTGACGAAACTGCGGAGCGCCCTGGCGAAATCAGAAGCCGAGAGACTCGACCTGGCGCTCAACGAAACCCGAAGGCTGCGCGAGCGGCTGGAATCCATGCGGCGCCAGGGGGGAAAATCAAGCGAGAACGCCGCGCAGAAAGCAGGCAAATCATCCGCGCGGGACTCCGGGCCGGGCCGGGAGCGCGGCAGCGACGAACTGGCGCGCAGCCTGAACGACCTGAACCTGATTCAACAGGCGCTGCAGGCAGATTCGAGCCTCAGCGGTGCCGCGCGTACATTGAGCCGGAAGATCCGGAACGTTCTCAAATCCTTCAGCGGCGGCGAGGCCGGGCGCATGGCGCTGATTCAGCAACAAATCCTGCCGCCACTGCAGGGGCTCGAAGCGGAACTGGCGCAAAAGCTCGAATTGATGCGCAACAAGGAACGTCTTTTCCTGGTGCGCGAAGAAAGTGTCCCACAGGCCTACCGGGAAATGGTGGAAAAGTACTATGAGTCTCTTTCGAAAGCACGAAACTAACCATGTTTGAGTTTCTATTCAAATACTCGCCCGTGGTCTTTTCGCAGGGGCAACTCGGCTTGAACCGGCACCCGCCGGCGCTACTGCTTGCGGCAATCCTGTTGGTCTTCATCGCCGCCCTGTGGATCTTCTACCGGAAAAGTACCATCGAAATCAGCGCTGGCTTCAGAACGGCTATGATTTCCCTGAAACTGCTGGCGCTGGGCATCCTGCTTTTTCTGCTCCTCGAACCGCACGTCACCGTCTCCACGGTGATACCCAAAAAGAGTTCGCTTCTCGTGCTGGTAGACGATTCCCGCAGCATGTCGATCAGGGACCTACCGGGGGAAGACACACGCAGCGCGGCCGCACAAAAACTACTCGGCACACCCGACCAACCGGGCCTGCTGGCTGAACTTGGCAAGAACTTTCGTCTGCAAACCTACAAGTTCTCGTCCGACGTAAACTACATGACGGCCACAGGCGAGCTCTCAGCCGAAGGCAACCGGACCGACCTGGCGCAGACCTTGGAATTTGCCGCCGAGCAAGGCAGACAAGGCGCGGTAGCCGGCGTTGTCCTGCTCACCGACGGCGTCAACAACAGCGATTCGGACCCCCTCGAAGTTGCCGGGCTCATGAAAAATCGCCGCCTGCCTGTGTTCGCCATCGGCATCGGAAGCGAAGATGGCAAGGATCTGGAGCTGACCAAAGTCACCGCCGATCATTCCGTCGTCGAAAACTCACTGATCGAGCTCTCCGCGATCCTGAAAAATACCGGACTGGAGAAAGAGCCGGTCGAGGTGGAGTTGCGCGAAGACGGCGCGCTCATCAAGAAACAGCGCGTTTCGTTGCAGGGCGCCTCGACCCGCATTTCGATGCGTTTCTCTCCGGGGGAAAAGGGCTTCGTCCGCTATTCTCTGAGCGCCACGGCCAACGTCGAAGAGAGCATCCCCGGCAACAACAGCAAGAGCTTTATCATCGACAACCGCAGCAGGAAAGCGCGGGTGCTCTATGTCGAAGGCTACCCACGCGCCGAGTTCAAGTTCCTCCGACGCGCCCTCGACGAAGACCCCGGCATCGAGATCGTTTCCCTCCTGCGCACGGGCAAGGACAAATTCTATCGCCAGGGGATCAAAGATGAAAACGAACTGGCAGATGGCTACCCCAAAACCAGGAAAGCCCTCTTTCAATATGACGCCATTCTTTTTGGCAGCATTGAGCGCGCCTTTTTTACCGGCGCGCAACTGCAGAACACACTGGACTTCGTCTCACAACGCGGCGGCGGCTTCATGATGATCGGCGGGAGCAGCACCTTTGGCCTCGGAGGGTACGACGGCTCTGTCGTTGAAAAGCTGCTGCCGGTCCACCTGCCGCACAGCGGCAAAGGCCAGGCGTTATCTCGAAACACCGCGTTTCAAGACAAATACAAACTGCTGCTAACGCCGGAGGGGCTGCGCAACCCGATGCTGCAATTGTCCCCGGACCCGGCTGAGAATCGGTCCCGGTGGGACAGCCTTCCCGACCTCGAAGGCTACAACCTCCTCGGCCGGGCCAAGCCGGGCGCGACCATTCTTGCCGTGCACCCCCTGAGCGAACCGGAAGACCCGAGGATCATTTTGGCGCAGCAACACTTTGGCCGGGGCCGCACAATGGTCTTTTCCACCTCGAGCTCCTGGCTCTGGCAGATGGGGATGCCACACGACGATATGAGCCATGAGCGGTTCTGGCGCCAGGTTCTGCGCTGGCTGGCGCTTTCCGCGCCCAGCCCGATAGAGACGCAGGCCGGCAAAGAAACCTACGTTCCGGGAGAAACCGTCACTCTGACGACGGAAGTACGGGACAGCACATTCGTGCCCGTACAGGACGCGATCGTGGTTGCGCATGTCAAAACGCCGGATGGCGAGAGAATCGACTCCGAGGCACGCTGGTCGGCAGACGCCGCCGGCAGCTATGTGGCTACTCTGGCGCCGGACCAGGAGGGCGTGTATCTTGTCGAGGCGGAGGTGAGAACACGTGACCACAAACTGCTGGGCAGAGCAGAGACCGCATTTCTGGTCGAAACCTCGCGAAAGGAATTCAACAACGCGCACCTGCAAACGGCTTTCCTGCAGCGCATGGCCGATGTGACCGGAGGACACTACTACGCGCAGGACCAAATCGATGCGCTGCCGGCGGATATCTCGGTGATGAAAAGCAGCTACTCGAAACTCGCCGACCACGATCTGTGGGACATGCCCGTCTGGTTTGCCATCGTGGTCATCACGCTGGCGCTCGAATGGGTTTTGCGGCGAAACAAGGGCCTTTCCTGAGATCCGAATGCAGGTACTCCAAATGACAAACGCAACGATTTCAAAATCTGCACGTCGCTGTTCATCGCTCGCCCGGGGGCGCTGCCTGGCTGTGGTCGTGACAATCCTCTTTTCGGCGACCGGCCCGGCCCATCTGTTTTCGCAGGCGGCAGACGGGGCCGCTGCTCCGCCGGAGAACTATGCGCTCATCATCGCCGGGCCCGGCGGAGAAGAATCCTTTACGAAAAAGTATTTCGAACAATCCAGCAGACTCTACGCCCTGCTCACAGGCGATTTTCACTACGACGCGTCGAAAGTCACCTATCTCTTCGCCGAACCCGGGTACGACTCACTGACCATCGACGGCATCCCGGACGCCGCGACCATCAGGCGCGTTTTCGGCAAGCTCCGGCGGGAAATGAAGACCGGCGACCAACTGCTCGTCTTCCTGATCGGCCACGGCTCCTTCGATGGTGAATGGGCCAAGTTCAATCTCGCCGGCCCCGATCTGAGGGACCTCGACTATGCGCAAATGCTTTCCTCGCTGCCGACCCGCAACGTCATCTTTATCAATACCGCCAGCGCGAGCGGCGCCTTCGTGAAAAATCTCAGCGCAGCGGAACGCGTCATTGTCACCGCGACCAAGAGCGGCTCTGAAAACTACGAGACCAACTTTGCGGATTTCCTGCTCGATGCCCTCTCGGCCGGCGCGGCTGACTTGAACAAAGACAAGCGGATCAGCGTGGCGGAGGCTTTTACCTTTGCCCGCACCAGTCAGGACCGCTGGTTCGAGGAACAACGCCGCCTGCGCGCCCAGCATCCCCTGCTCGATGACAATGCCGACGGCGCCGGCAGCCAGCGGCTGGAAGAAGGCGCCGACGGCTCGTTGGCACGCGGTGTTTTTCTGGACGGGAGCTCCGAAGAAGTGCGCGCCGCCCTGGCCCGCGCCGCTTCCGCAGACGCCGGGCCGCGCGAAAAACTGCTGGCCCGGAAGCTGCAACTCGAACAGCAAATCGCAGCGCTCAAGGCCCGCAAAAGCCAGATGCCGGCCTCCGACTACAGCAAACAACTCGAAGCGCTCCTCATCCCGCTGGCCAGGACCGGCAAGCAGTTGCGAGCCCTGCAATAAAAGTAACTGCCTGGGACAATACCACAGCTCTTCGCAAGCAACCGTTACTCTCTATGCCAATAATTGAGATAGTGACGTTGACTACAAACCCGTAAAATCAACAGACGATTTAGTCTCGCGAAGAATGGTCGGAATGTTGAGGTTCTTGAACAAGGCTAAGCCACATATTTCGTCCTCCTTCAGCGCGGAAATAAACTCAAACCGAATTGGAATTAACTTTTTCTGAACGTCAGATAAGCTTAATACCCACTTGTGCCATTCAATGACAATCCAATCAATCTGAGAAAGGTACGAGATGTCTGAACCTAGCAGGTCAAGTTCGCTACCTTCAATGTCGACCTTCAGGAGGTTTATTCTCTTGTCGCCGAACTCATCGACAATTAGCTTGTGCAAGCTAATCACGGGAACCGTTAACTTGTTCATGGCCGTAATCGGGAAAGGGTAGTCAGCGCCGAACGCTCTGCTTGACGAAGCAATACTGAATTCGCTAACAAAAAAATCAGCTACAGTTGTCTCCGGACCTACGACCGCCCAAATCGCTTTGCACTTGGCCATGCCGTTTCTTTTTAGGTGCCACCAACTCTCCTCTACCATGTCAGGATTTGCGTCAACAAGCACACCCACAATATGAGACGCTCCGTATTCGCTCGCGAGCAAGCATGCAAGGAATCCAGTATTGCAGCCCAAGTCGATGAATGTTCGAATCTCAACATTGTTCAACAAGAATCTATAGGTGGGGAGGCCAAACATTTCCCTTGCCACAGAAAAACTCTCTGGAGCCAAG
>CAZTNL010000195.1:0-6141 GCA_964614885.1 uncultured Calditrichaceae bacterium
CATGGTCGAGCATGGCAAGCTGAGAACTCCTCTCCCACTAATCTGAGGAGAACCACAATAGTCCTGAATTTCGCTGGCTGGCAGGAAGCCAACAAGAAAGCAAGAAGGTTTTCAGTTTCAAACATCCGACTGAAAAAGGGCGCACGTTCGGCTTTGTGAAACCCGATACGATAAACAATGATGAAATGAAAAAACGTTTGCAAGCGGTCTGGGAAGATTTCAGTGATAGTGAGTTCATCACGGGCCAACAAATCATTCGAAAGCTCTTTTCTTCATCAGCGAGTAGAAAACAGGAGGCGCCCAATGAGTTATGACCTGTATGTCGCCAAACCCCACGGCGATGTCCCCACACAACTGCGTTTGCTGGCATGCGAAAAAGATGGCGCCAACGCGTCCAAAAAATTTGTCGAACTGGTGCACGATAAGCGTCAATACGACCAATATCTTCGGCGCGTGCTCCCCCAATTTTCATCGCTGCCATTGACTCCCACCGACCCGGATCTCTCCCTCCTCCCGTCCGGCTCATGGTTCCTGCAATTCACCTTCACCCTCGCCAAACCCTGGATGAGCAAGGACGATGACCCGTTCTACGTATCTGCCAGCGTCAACCCGCTGCGCAAGGATAAGGTCTTCAAAGTGCCGTTCATGGCGGCTGCTTCCTGGAAGGGCCTGCTGCGCTGGACGCTGATGCACATCCGCCTGGCGCAGAAGAAGGACAGCCTCTCACTGGAACGATTCGCCGCAGAGCGCTTTGTTCAGACGCTGCTCTTTGGCGATGAACAAGGCGAAGAACCCGGCCAGGCCAAAGGGTTTGCCCGTTATCTGGATGACCTGAACCCTCAGGCACGCGCAGAATATGAAAATCTGCTGCGCCAATACTACAACGTCAAATCAGATGACCCACTCCCCCACCACAGCGGACGCCTGTACTTCTACCCCACTTTCTTCGACCAGATCGATGTCGAAGTCATCAACCCACACTCCCGTGAAACCCGCGCCGGTAAACAGCCGATTTACTTGGAATGCGTCCCGCAAGGCGCTAAAGGCACCTTCTCCCTGCTCTACGTGCCCTTCGATTGCATCAATCAGGACGAAGACAAAACGCGTCAGCAGGCGCTGGAAGACCTGCAACGGGTGGCCGAAGGCTTGCACGCCATGTTCTTGACCTACGGCTTCTCTGCTAAGCGCACCAGCGGCTACGGCGTGGCCAAGGATATTGTCAAATCGGGGCGGCTGATTTCCAAACTGCCGGGCGTGACTTTCTCGCAGGGCAACGCACCGCAAATTCAAAAACCAGATGACGGCTTCATCAAGTACCTCGATGAAGCCGGACGGGTGAAACCCGTTTTCCAGGGCAGTAGCGAGAGTGGGTTGATGAGCAACAAAGAATACAAGCAATCCGGTGGGCAGCATGGCGGCGGCAGCCTTTCGGAATTCAAACGCTTCCGGGCCTGGTATGCGGAACACGGCGCTAACTGGCAAGCCGGCCTGCAAAACAAGGCAGCTCCAGCCACTTACCCTGAAAGTTCCTTTGAAAGCCTGAGCGAACTGCTTGCCTTGTGCCAAAACGCAACCATCGATGGAGGTGCCGCATGACTGCTCTCCCAACGCTGGAAATCCTCGAACGCCACTGCCAGGATCTGCTGCTGGCAGAGGTCGGCGCGCTCATTCACAATATCGGGAAATTGAGTCTGGCTTTTGTGAAAAAACAAGGTGGAGATGCTAGTTATCAGGAATTCGACCATGAACCAATTATCGGAGTTATTCGTGATTACGCAAATCAAACAGGCTTGTCTTTGGAAGGTCCAGAGAAAAAGGCTTTGAGAAGACTTGTAAATCATGCAAACTATCCGCTCGTCTCTGCCTTGCTGGAACCTGCCTTCAAGCAGTGGGCTAAAAATGTAAACATTGCTCTACCGGCCCCACTGAACGACCGGGGCTATGTGCTGGCCGACTTTATTGACCTCCAGTCACAAAGGCTCTACCCTGACGTCATCAGAAATATATTCCCTGCCGGCTCTCGGTTGACACATCTCGAGGCGTTCTCACATGGAGAAAGTTCTGGTCTTGAAAAACAAGAACGTCTCCTTGACAAACGCTTTAAACAAAAACCAGATGATACCTTCATCTCCTCCGCTTTCGGCCTAGAACGTAAAAGAGACAAAATTGATTTGTCAGGCATAGATGAACAGCGCAATGCGCTGTTACGAAACCTGCAAACTTTAGTTAAAAGCGGCTCGAATGGATGGCGTAACAAACTATTGACTGAACTGCAGGCTCTGCGCAAAGGTCTGGGTGATACAAGACGACCGGCAAATGATGTAACTTTGTGGGATTTTAACTATTCAACCGCTTGTCTGCTCAAACCAGCAGTTGCAACCGTACTCCTCGATGGTTGGCGTGAACCTGCTGACCTCCGCTGGCGCCTCCTGCGCGTCAACGTTGACCTGCTCGGCCTCTACGCCAAAGCGATCAAAATCGGCGACCTGCTCGGCTATCGGCATGTCGTGGACAAAGCCTGCAAAGCGGTCAAAAAACTCGTCGAAGAAGAGTACCCTCTCGGCAACGAAATCTACCGCGACACCACCGGCATCTACTTCACCTTCCCCGATCTCGACCTGCCTGCGGAATTAGCGCAGGAAATCCGCCGCCGCGTGGAAGCCGTCGAACCGGAGCTTGCCCCGCGCATCGCTGTGACCGTTGGTGATGGCAATACAGCACAGGAGCAACTCAAAGGCATCCTGGGCAAAGCCCGCAAAAAGGCCCTCCAGGCGCTTGATTATCCCTTCGACAAGGACAATCTGACGCCCGATTGGCAGCAGGCATGGCAAAACGTGAGCGGCGGTCGCTGGGAAATCTGCCCGGTCTGCGGCCTGCGCCCAAAACTGGAAAGCGCTGAAGCCTGCGATCATTGCCTGGAACGCCGCAAAGGACGCTTGAAGAAATGGCTCAAAGGCCCCAAAACCACCATCTGGACCAACGAAGTATCCGACGAAAACGGCCACCTGGCGCTGATCGTCGGCAAATTCGACCTGGACGACTGGCTCTCCGGCGACCTGGTGCAAACCCTGCTGGTCAAAGCCGACCCTGCCAGCAACACCTTTGCCCCAAAGAACGCTTCCCCGGCCCGCATCCGCCGCGTTTGGGAGACCACGCAGCGCTTCTGGAAAACGGCGCTGGACGGGAAAGATGAGCAAGGGAAGCCCTTGTTGCCATTTGCTCCGCCACGCCTCATCCTCTCCGGCATGTTGACGAAGCAACCCGGTGCGCCTGCGCCGGAGTCCAACCAGGTTTACGAACTGCTGGTACACGGCTTCAAATTGAGCGTGCTCTGGAACGGCACCCAATTCATCGTCTGCGACAGTCCGTCCTATTTCAAACAAACAGCCGGAAAAGACCTGAAAGATGCTCTAACCAATCCCCATCCTTTCGACCTTTTCACCTCGGAAGGCTACAAAAAGCAAGACAG
This sequence comes from uncultured Calditrichaceae bacterium, assembly GCA_964614885.1. Lineage (GTDB taxonomy): Bacteria > Zhuqueibacterota > Zhuqueibacteria > Oceanimicrobiales > Oceanimicrobiaceae > JAJDAG01. The sequence continues at coordinate 3,470 of CAZTNL010000195.1, forward strand.
GAAGATTGGCAAATTCACAATTGATCAGGTTGAAGAACAAAACAGTCAATATCTCCCCTTCATCCCCATCCTGGACGAGCCGCAGGTCTTCATGGCCCTCGTCCCTGCCGACCGTGCCCTGCCCATCGTCCAGGCCATCCGCCAGAAATATGAAACCGAAATGGGCAAGGTGCGCAACCGCCTGCCGCTGCACCTCGGCCTGGTCTTCGCCACGCGGCGCATGCCCCTGCAGGCCGTCATGGATGCCGGGCGCGCGATGTTGAACAAGCCTTTCAAGGGAGAACAATGGGAACTGGCGCAGGATGTTGCCTCTGGTCAAGTTCAGTTTAAGAACGGCATAACGTGGAATGTGAAAACGACAATGGGCGACGACAACACACCGGATGAATGGTACCCATACTTCTTCGTGAAGCAGGTAGACCCGGTCAGGCATCCGCGCCGTTTTCAACTGCGAAAAGAAGGCAATACAGACCCACAAAAAGTTGGCGCGGTTAGCGCCGCCTACGCCGATCGCTGGCTTGTCCATGTGGACGATTTGAAGCAAGACGATGTTGTCAGCATCATGCCATCGCGCTTCGACTTCGAATTCCTCGACAGCACGGCCCGCCGCTACGAAATCTACTACGACTCAGACGGACGCCGCCCGCGGCGCACCCGCCCCTACTACCTGGAAGACCTGGAGCGTCTGGAAACCTTGTGGACCGACATTGCCAAACTCAAACGCAGCCAGTTCAAACAAAGACTGCAAACCATCGAAGCCGCCCGCGAACGCTGGCAAATTCCGGAAGGCGAGGCGGCCTGCCAGGATGATGTCTTCAAGCAATTCGCCGCCGACACCCTGGCCAACACCAACTGGCCGAAAGGCAGGGAGACTGCTGCGCCGTCTGCGGCGGCTCGCAATGACAAACAAACGGAACTCATCCGCGCCGCCGTCCGCGGCGAACTGACCGACTGGGCCGAACTGCACCTCGAAATTCTCGAAGAAGACCTGAAAGGAAAGAAGGAGAAATCATCATGACTGAATCCCGCTACCTGCTGCACCGTTACCTGCTGATGACCCTCGACCCGGTCCACCCGGGCGCCGGCGGCTACCGTCTGGGCCGCGTCGATAACAGCATTGTCCGTGAACCGGGCACCCGCCTGCCCAAAATCCCCGGCTCCAGCCTGCACGGCGCCGCCCGCTCCTACGCCGCCTACCTCTACGGCACCCCCGATGCCGCCGGACAGAAACATGACGCCATCGAAAACCCCGCCCTGAACCCGGTCTGCTACACCTTTGGCTACATCAAAGACAAAAGCCCCGACGGCAGCGAACAAAAAGCCTTCTCCGGCGTGGTCAACGTATTCGATGCCCGCATCCTGCTCTTCCCCGTCCATTCCATGCTCGGACCTGTCTGGGTCAGCACAGAGCAACGGTTGAAAGATGCCGGGTTTACCGTGTCGGGCGCGCCGGAAAAGGACGAACATGTCTCCCTGACTTGGCAGCACAGCGGATCGCTCAACCTGGGATGGCTAATGCTGGAGGTGGATCCGCAAACAGCAACCGCCATCCCGCCCCAAAAATCAAACTGGAGCGGCGAAGAAAAGTGGCAGGCTGTCGCCAAACACATCGCCCTGGTGACGGATTCTATCTTCAGTGCCATCGTCAACAGCAACCTGGAAGTGCGCACCTCGGTCAGCATCAACCCGCACACCGGCGCCGCCGAAAAGGGCGCCCTCTTCACCTATGAAGCCCTGCCCCGCGCCACCTTCCTGACCGCCGATGTGGTACTGGATGATTATCGCCAGGTATTCCCAAAAGACAAATGCGGACAAAATCAAACCGATAAAGGCAACCCCTTGCCAGGCGGCCCCTGGCAAAGCCCGCTCGATGTGGTGCAGGCCGGCCTGCGCATGATCGAACACCTCGGCGTGGGCGGCATGGGCACGCGCGGCTTCGGGCGCGTCAAAACCATCGGCGCTCCCCTGGAAGAGAACCTGCTCCAACCCGCCCAAGAGGAGGCCTAGGCATGAACGACATGCGTCAAAACAACCTCGATTACCTGGCCGCCAAACACGCCCGGGAACTGGTCGAAAAAACAGAAAATGCCGAAGAGCTGGAAAACAGCATCACCAAGACCCTCGGCGTGCTGCAGGAACACGGCGTCTACGCCTGCTTCCTCTACCTCTACGCCCGCGAAAAAGGGATCGCCAACGAGGCCGCCGCGGCTATGTACGCCCTGCTGGCTGACCTCGGGCTGGGAAAGCCGCAAAAGCAGGAGGATGAAAAAGACACTCTCGTCTGGGTTGAAGAGCTGACCGGCAGCCTGCACCATCTGCTGTTGGCTCGCGAAGCCCTCGAGCAAATGCTGATCTACGCCCGCTACGGCGCCAAAGCTCGGCAAAAGGAGTAAACCGATGGCATGGAACGTTTATCGCATCGCCTTGCGCCTGCACACCCCGCTGCACATCGGGCACGGCAAGGTCAGTTACCTGCAGCGCACCTACCCCTACGTCACCGGCCGCGTACTGCGCGGCGCGCTCGTCAACCGTATCGGGCGCAACCAGAACGTCCACGGCGAAAACCCGCGCGACCCCTTCCGTTGCGTCAGTAAGACCCTCGCCGGCTACCTGACCTTCACCTACTTCTTCCCAGCGCTAAAAAACAGCGATGACTACCAGGCGCACTTCCC
>CAZTNL010000196.1:0-6136 GCA_964614885.1 uncultured Calditrichaceae bacterium
AAGTTGAATCAAACAAGAAAACTTGTACTGCTCCCGTAAATCGACGCTATTTCGCAATGTAGGACCACCCTTCCAGCGGCTGCCGCACCACCCCGCTAAGCGTTTCGAACTTTAGCGGAACGCCCTCCTGCCGGGTGCCTGAAACGGCGGTAAACACTTCGAAATGCAGATGCGGTCCCAAGGTGAATCCTGTGCTGCCGGAGTACCCGATGAGTTGCCCGCGCTGCACCTTCTGGCCGATTCTAACGAGTACGCCGTATTGCTTAAGATGGTAGTAGGCGCCGATTGTCAGGTCCGGATGGCGAATGAAGATATAGTTGGTGAAGTCCATGAAGTCTGCGCTCGGCCCCCCGATGTCGGATAACTCATAGGCGCCAACGACGACGCCCTCACGGGCGGCGTAGATCTCCGTCCCCTCCAGCATGCTGAAATCAACAGCATAGTGTGATGTTTTACTGTGACTGAATGCACCGAAATAACCCTGAACCACGCGGTGGGCTGAGCCCTTCTTGTACGGCAGGCGATAAAGATATGCGGTGTCCGGCTCGGCGTTGCGGTTGCCGATGGTGTACCTGAATGTGCTTTGGTAGGAGCCTGCCAGCCCCTTATCGGCGAGGCGGAGACGCAGACATTTCTTCTGTTCGTGCCCCCGCAAAGTCAGCGTGAGAGGCAAGGGCCGCGACGCCAGCAGATTGGACAAATGCATATCCAGTGTGGCGGTGATATCGAAGCTGGCGTGGTTCACCAAATAGACATCGTAGCTCTTGCGGTTTTTTTCGACCTTCACAGAAACAAACTCCGTGCTCAACGGCTGAGGAGCGGCGGCATCGCCGGCATAGAGCAGCGACACACAGATCGCAAGAACCAGACTAAAAACGTTTCCCCTCAATATGTTGAATCCATTTGGTTTACGAATAAGGCCATCACGACGGTTTCAGGGACAAGACCTGGCTGTTCAGCAAAGAGACCTTGTCGACGGTGAAAACATCATGACAAAGAAAGTCTCTGTTCACCAGGCAACAGACTGTGCGAGGGTTTCTCATCCTGAACGTATTAAAACCTTTTACAAAGGTCAAATGATTTGGGTGCGGCTCTTTTGAGACGACGCATTAGGCAGCCCTTTTGTAAGAATCGCTGTGGCGATAGAATGGATAATTTCTGGCCCTCTCCTGATGTTTATGGAATTGGAAATACTCTTGAAAGTCGTGGCTGGAAACAATAGCGCGGAGCTTAAGTACGGCCTCAGCTCCCTGTAATCCCCAACGGGCTCCAGTAATATCCATTCTATCTTTGATGAGGTAGCGACAAGCGCCCTCAATGACGCCTGTGGCGATGGGGTAGCCTGCCGCTAAATATTTATCGTATCGAAGATAGCTTTTGTACTTGAGCAAGTAGTCAGAACATTTGTCAGCATTTTCACGTTCTTTGAAATTCAGTTTTCGTTTCGTACTGCTGCGACGGATTCCAGCGGCCACCTGGCTCGCCTCTCCGGCAAGCACTTTGAGAGCACGCTGCATCACCCAGTCTTCAGCCTGTTGACTGGTTTCATCGAAAAAACAATAAGCTGCTTTCCATAAATATTCGAGCACATGGATGAAGTCCAGGACAATGGGCGCTCTTATATCGTATTTTTTCATGACTCCTTGGAGCTGTTTCAATTGTGCTGGCTGCCCATCGACAAGAACAACCCACTCTCGCCTGTGATTTGGGTCTCGACGCCGGGCTTCGACGAACATCTGCTCAATCACTTCGCGAGGTGATTTTTGAACCGAAGCCCATACTCGTTTATTATTCGGCTTTGCTGTTTGAGAACTCTCTTTCTTGCCCCCGATGATGCTGCCGGCCGAACGAATATGAGGCGCGACATCATAAACCGAGGCCACTGTTGCCATACGCTTACGGTTGCGTTTTTCGCCTCTGCTGAGTCGAGTTTGCTTCTTGCGTTTGCTGGATTTTGCCGCTTTTTGCGTGGCGGGCCGTAAGTCCGACTGGCGCATGACAACACCTTTGCCATCGCAACTCAACACCAAAAGTTCAGAAGTATCCGTGACTTCCACTTGCCAAGATTGGTAGAATTCGTCGAAATCTTGACTCAAATGCTGGGTAATATTCTCCACCTGTCGTTTGGCTATTGTGGTGGCTGTGTTCCTCGATATACTCGCTGAAGTTTTATCGAACGATTGCTCGGAAATGGCAAACGCCGTTTGACGACGAAGACCATCGGAATATTGGTCGACGGAAAGGTTCAACTCTGCGTCTTGAGGGAAAATACTATCAACGCCACCCACACTATAACTTTTTCGACGTACTTCTACCTTACCAAATAGAGTATTGAGTTGTCGTGAACGATTCATGCGTTTATGCCTATGTTCACCAATTCCATGACGCACAGTGTCGAAGTCGCGTTCTTGGCGGGCTCGTTCGTCAAGATGCCCCTGCAAGAGAAGGCGCATCAATTCAAAACCGTCTTTGCGGATCAGTTTCTCAACATCGCCATGCTCGGCATGAAGCCACCTCCGAGTACGTAGCACTTCAATGAGTCCGTCAACAAGGTTTTTTGCATCAAAAAATGGATCTTGATTCTCTAAATTCGTATCTTGCATGGCAAAGGGACCTCCTTTTTAGGCACTTATGTTATTTGGCTACTCATAAGTACGAAAATTAGGTCCCTTTTTCAATTGTTTATTAGCATAAATTACTGTTTATTATGCTAATTGTGTCGTCTCAAAAGATCTGCACCCAAATGATTTTGTAATTTCGGGCAACCTGGAGCCGCAAGCCAAATTATCCTGTACGAAACAGAGGTAGACCCATGAACCAGCCGTACCGTACCCTTGCAACCAAAGCCATTCACTCAGGAGAACCGCAGCCGAAGCGCGACGGGGCAGTCGTTTTTCCTATCTACCAAACCGCGATGTATGAATTTGACGGAGAAGGCGGATATAACGATATACCGTACATTCGCATGAACAACACGCCAAACCATCGGGTTCTGCAGGAGAAACTGGCTGCGCTCGAAAACGCAGAGGCCGCGCTGGTGGCGGCCAGCGGGATGGCTGCGATTTCCGCGGCGCTGCTCACCGTTTTGAAACCAGGAGACCATCTCCTCGCACAGGATTGCCTGTACGGCGGCACGCACGATTTCATCACCCGGGAGTTTCCCGCATTCGGCATTGAATTCGATTTTATCGACGCCAGCAAGCCGGACACCTGGAAAGCCGTGCTGCGCTCCAATTCCCGAGCCATTTATGTGGAATCCATGACCAATCCCCTGCTGCAGGTCGGCGATTTGCAGCAGGCGGCCCGCTTTGCCGGCGACCACGGTCTGGTGTCCCTCATCGACAACACCTTTCCGAGCCCGTTCAATTTTCGCCCGCTCGGCATCGGCTTCGATATCGCCCTCCATAGCTGCACGAAATACCTGAACGGCCATTCGGACCTGGTGGCGGGAGCAGTGATTTCAACCGCAGAAATGGTGGAAAAGGTGACCCGCAAACTCAACCTGCTCGGCGGCTGCCTCGACCCGCACGCCTGTTTTCTCCTGCATCGCGGGATAAAGACGCTGGCCGTGCGCATGCGCCAGCACAATGAGAACGCGTTACAAATTGCCCGGTTGCTCGACGGTCATGCAAAGGTCGCACGGGTCAACTACCCCGGACTGGAAACACACCCGAACCACCAGATAGCTCGCGAGCTGTTCGACGGCTTCAGCGGCATGTTGAGTTTTGAGCTGAATGGCGGCCTCGAAGCCGCGGAACGCTTCATCAAGAATGTCCGGCTGCCGGTCTGTGCGCCAAGCCTGGGCGGTGTCGAGTCCCTGATCACCCGTCCGGCCACCACTTCCCACGCCGGAATGTCTGACGAAGAACGGCAGCAGGCTGGAATCAGCGACGCATTGATTCGCGTGTCCGTGGGTATCGAATCGGCGGAAGAGCTCATGGAGGATTTCCAGCAAGCGCTGGATGCGTGCTAGGTTGGCGAAGGAAACCACGAACGACACGAAAAACACGAACTCGAGATCATTGAGACTCCAATTGTCTAAGGCGGGCTGCCCCGCGCTTGGTGTTCAATTTGCAAATCTCTTGATGCTCGCCTTTGGATAGCTGCCAAAGTTGGCCAGTAACCCCAGTTTCATGTTTGTGACTTTCAGATAATTGATGATCTGCGCCCCATGCACCGCGGCGATTTCGCTTACCGCTTTAAGCTCAACAATGATCTTGTCATAGCAAAGGAGATCGGGCTTGTAAATATGATTAAGCGCTTTGCCCTTGTATGTGATTCGTAGCTCCGGTTGCGCAATGAATGGGATCCGGCGCAGGCTCAGTTCCATTTCCAGGCACTCCTGGTAAATCGCCTCCAGAAAACCACATCCCATTTCCCGATAAACTGAAAATACCGCGCCCTGTATTTCATAGCTCTCGTCGCTATAAATAATCTTTTCGTGGTTTTCGTGGTCCATCTTGCATTCCCTCCTTTCCCATTATTCCTTCTTCACTGTCTAATTGCTTCCTACAGGTACAAGCCTATAACCTGCGTGCGCCGGTGTGCCAGGTGGCCGTTTTGCTTCACGCGAGCCTGTCGCGCACGAGTTCAGAGGCCTTGTCCCAGTCAAGATCCGCCACGTTCTCCAGCCCGGCGCAAAGTTCATCGAGGATGGCGTCCTGGATTTGGCCCCTTTGCAGCGCTTCGGCGTAGGGCATACGATGAAACGATATCATCGAGTACCTTGGAATGAAAGCCTTCGGGAATTTCTCCTCGAGCGCGAATTCCACCTGGCGGCGCAGCGCAAATCGGGGACTTGCGACGTGGTCACGCATTTCATGGTAGTTTGCAAGAGACAGGTCGGCGATGGCGTCGGCGTTCGCCTTGCGCAAATTGCCAAACTCAGCAAAGGCTGATTCCCAATCCGGCAGATGACGCCGCAAACAAGCGTTAAGCACGGAACAGTCCTCGAAACCGCAATTGATTCCCTGACCGAAAAATGGCACGATAGCGTGTGCCGCATCTCCGAGCAGGCACACTTTGCCGTCAAAATGCCATAGGCCGCACCTGATGGTCGCCAGGTGTCCGGTCGGGTTGGAGAAAAAATCCTCGACCAGCGCCGGCATCAGCGGAACCGCGTCGGGAAACTGCGCCTCGAAAAGCGAAATGATATCCTGCTCTTGGCGCAATGTCGAGAAACCAGGCTCGCCGAACATCGGTAGAAACAAAGTGCAGGTAAAACTGCCGTCCAGGTTGGGCAACGCGATCAGCATGTACTGCCCGCGCGGCCAGATGTGCAGCGCATTTTTTTCGAGCTGAAAAACTCCGGAAGAACCGGCTGGAATTGTCAGCTCCTTGTAGCCGTGTTCAAGGTCGTCCTTGCTGAAAGCGGAACCGGTTTTCGCCAGAAGAGACGTCCGAACGGCGGATGCCGAACCATCTGCGCCGATAACGCGGGTGACTTTGCTCCTACGGGTCTTTCCCGACAACTCGTCGCGCAACTCCAGCAGGCCAGCGTCTATGTCGAAAGCGGCGCATTTCCGGTTGAAATGAATGGTCGCGCCTTCGCGTTCCGCGAGGGTCATGAGCGCCGCATTGAGAGCGCCCCGAGAGACGGAATTGATATGCTCGGATTCCAGACGGCCGTAGGGAACAAAATTCATGCTGCCATTGAGGGCGTGCACCATGCGTCCCCGCATCGGAATGGCCAGTTTCAGGATCTCTTCGCGCAAACCGACTTCGCCGAGCGCGTGCAGCCCCCGGGCGGACAGCGCCAAATTTATCGAGCGACCGGCGCTGATCTCCGCGGCCCGCATGTCCGGCCGGCGTTCATAAATTTCGACGTCGAAACCCAACCGGGACAGGTAGATAGAACAAAGTGAGCCGGCAAGCCCAGCGCCTACGAGAGTGATTTTATTTTCCTTCATACGTACTTTTTTTTCACCGCAAAATCGGTAAGTCGCAAAGAAAACAGTAATAAATCGTCATTAACCTCAAAAAAAATGCATCTTGAATGCGGTGCGCGAAACGTATCTTTGAAGGTAACTTTTCAGTCTGTCATTCTGAAAGAATCTTTTTCGAGCTTGGAATAAGTTGACCCATCCAGCGAGCGTCACTAAACCAACAAGATCCTTACAGGATGACAAAACAGGCT
>CAZTNL010000197.1:0-2410 GCA_964614885.1 uncultured Calditrichaceae bacterium
AAACCTCGGCCCAGCCGCCGACATCCTTGCGGAATGTGTCGAAGGCCTGGTAAATTTTCCGGGCCCGCGGGTCGCTTGCCGTCATTTCCCGGATGACGTCCTCAGAGTAGCCCTTTAGCGCCGCAAGAACTTCGTCCGGAAATTTTCGCAGGTCCACTTTCTCTTCGTTCACGAGCTTCTTCAGGTAGGCGTTGTTTTTCGATTCAAACTCGGAGAGCATCCAGATGTTCGCGTGATCGGCGGCGGCGCGCACGATCGCCTGCAAGTCTTTCGGCAGTTGCTCCCACGCGCTTTTGTTGATAATCAACTCCAGCACCGGCCCCGGTTCGTGCCAGCCGGGGTAGTAGTAGTGTTTGGCGATGCGGTGAAAGCCCATGAGATAGTCGTGGTAGGGACCGACCCACTCGGTTGCGTCGATGACCCCGCGTTCGAGGTTGGTGTAGATTTCGCCCCCGGCTGTCAGAATGGGAGCGCCGCCGGCCTTTTCGATAACACGCGCGCCCAGCCCGGGAATGCGCATTTTGAGTCCACGCAGGTCGTCGGGTGTGTTGATCTCTTTGTTGAACCAGCCGCCCATCTGCATGCCGGTGTTTCCGGCGGGCATGGGCACGAGGTTGAAGGGCGCGTACAATTCTTCCCAAAGCGCCAATCCGCCACCGCTGTAGAGCCAGGCGTTCATTTGCTGGGCGTCCATGCCGAACGGCACTGCGGCGAAGAACTGCGCCGCTGGGACCTTGCCGGCCCAATAGTAAGCGACGCCATGCCCCATTTCCGCGACGCCGCCGCTTACCGCGTCGAAGGTCTCCAGCGCCGGAACCAGCTCGCCGCCGCCGTAGACGTTGATTTGCAGACGGCCGCCGGACATTTGCGCGATCAGCCGGGCCATGGCGTCGGCGCCTTCTCCCATCACCGGGAAGTGCGGCGGCCAGGTGGTGACCATGGTCCATTCGAACTTTTTTTGACTGCGCACAGCCGGCGCCTGGCCCTTGTCTTCCTGACCGCAACCAAAGACCAGGGCCGAGCCGCCGAGCAGCGTGCCCGCCTTGAGAAATTCCCGCCGTTTGAATGATTTCATTTTCCCTCCACGTTGTCGATTGTGTTGGCTAACCTGAAAAATTGATGGTCACTGAGACACAGAGCACACAGAGTTTTATTTTTTGGGAAGTCTTATTTCTCTGTGCCCTCTGCGTCTTTGTGGCTACATTGAGCGCAAGACCGCACTCCGAATTAAAACGGTGGATGCATATTAACGAAACCAGAGGCAACAGTCAACCAAGTCGTTCAGGAAAAGCGCAGCGATTCTCCGAACGCCGGAACCAGAAAAGCGCCCTGCTCCAGGCCGGCTTCGCGAACGGCCTGCCGCAGGTAGACGGGCGGTTCAGCCAGCGGTTCGTCGGTGAGCCTGAACGTGCCCCAATGCATGGCGACGGAGCGCTCCGCGTTGACATCCTGGTGGATTCGCACCGCTTGCGGCGGGTCGACGTGAACCGGACTCATCAGCCAGCGCGGTCGGTAGGCGCCGATCGGGATCATGGCGACTTTCATGCGCTTGAAGCGCTCGCCAATTTCTTTGAAGGCGGGGCAGTAGCCGCTGTCGCCGGCAAAGTAGATGTTTCCGAGCGAACTTTCGATCACCCAGCCGCACCAGAGGGTGGCGTTTCGCCGGTATGGGTTGCGTCCGGAAAAGTGCTGCGCCGGCACTGCATGCAGTTTCAGGTTGTTGAAATCGGCGCTCTGCCACCAGTCGAGTTCAGCGACCCGGGTTAGGCCTCGTTTGCGAAACCATTGCTCCAGACCAGCAGGAGTGAAATAGTGCGGGCCGTTGCCGAGGCGGCGAACCGTTCGCGCATCCAGGTGGTCGTAGTGGTCGTGACTTTGCAGGACGAGGTGGATTTCCGGCAGTTTTTTCAGGCTCAGACCGGGTCGCGCCCGGCGCTTCGGCCCGATGAAGGGCAGCGGCGAGCAGCGCCGGCTGAAAATCGGGTCCGTGAGAATGTTGACCCCGTCCACCTGAATGAGGAAGGTGGAGTGGCCGATCCAGGTGATCTGAATGGCGTCCGCCGCTGGTGTTTGAATGGCGGTGATATCCGGCTCTACGGAGCGTGGGGCATACTCGTCGAGGCGTTGCCTCCGGAGAAAGGGCGGAGCCTTTTCGCGCGGGCCCAACTGCCATTTAATCAGCGGCTTGAGCCCGCTTTCCATGGTTATCCCCGGGTTTGTGAAGCCGGTTGCGGTCTGGTGTCTTTTCAAGATATACTCCGGAATGGACTTTTATCTCGACTCAACGAGCGTAGCCGAACAGGACTCACTACTCTTTGGGTCCCGGTGGCTCTTACTTTTCGGATTGGTCAACCTGGCCAGAAGGAAGGTGGGCAGGCTCGATGAACTGGGCCTGCCCTCGGAGGAAACT
>CAZTNL010000197.1:2510-6130 GCA_964614885.1 uncultured Calditrichaceae bacterium
GGCCAGAAGGAAGGTGGGCAGGCTCGATGAACTGGGCCTGCCCTCGGAGGAAACTAAAAACGACTCTATGTTAACTACCACCATCGGGTGCAACATATTCCATCTTTGTCCAACACCATCCAATTTGGGCTCAATTGGGCTTGAATGCCTCCTTCGGCGCTGCTGAGAGGAATGTCAGCTCATACTGCTTTTTGAGAGGTGCGGCGTATTGGATCGATCCCGAAGCGAGAACAAAGCAAGCAGGAATGTCTTTTGCAACCGGGGTTTCTTGCATCTTCTGCACGCCGAGGACAAACAGGTAGGTGGCGAGGGCGTCCGCCTCCTCGGCCGAACCGGCAAAGACCGTAACGCTTTGATTGAGACCGGCCGGAAAGCCGGACCTCGGATCCATGATGTGGTGGTAGCGCGTGCCATCGATAATCTTGAAGCGCTCATAGTCGCCGCTGGTGGCCACTGCCATGTCCCTGACACGAAAGGTAGCCAGCAACTCGTTTGGCTTACGCGGGTGCTGGATGCCGACCAGCCACTTCTCGCCTTCGAGCTTGGCGCCGCGGGCAAAAATATCCCCGCCGGCATTGATGAGAAACCGGGTCAGCCCCCTGGCATCGAGAACATGCGCAGCGCGGTCGATGGCATAGCCTTTGGCAATACCGCCGAGATCGAGGCGCATGCCTTTCCGCGCTAGAAAAACCGTGGTGTCGGCGGCATTGAGCCGGACGTCACGGTAGTTGACGAGCGCCACCGCGCGTGCCAGTTCGTGTGGTTCAGGAATGGCGATGTCGGCTTCTTCATCATTAAAACCCCACAGGGTGGTGACCGACCCTATAGAGGGGTCGAAGATGCCGCCAAAACGCGCGGAATAGTCTACAGCTCTTCGGATGATAGCGAAGGTCTCGAAGCTCACTTTTGCCGGTGCTGCGCCGCTCAGGCGGTTGATTGCGGCAATCTCGCTGTTTTCCTTGTGTGAACTGAGCAGGCCGTCGACGCGCTCAATTTCGCGGTAGGCGTAGAAAAACGCCTTTTTGCACTCGAGGATGTCGGGGTGCATCGCTTTGAGGTCGATCTTGGTGCCCAGCATGTATTTTGTCGCCGACACTTCGAACAGCTGTTGCGGCGGTTGTTGGGCACGGGCAAAGGTACTCAGGGCAAGAAAAAGCAGCGCCGCCAGCGCTGTTCGGAGGCTAGAAAGCAATGCTGTCGAGGCCCCGCTCGTCCCGACCGGCAACGACGATACTCAACTCATTCGGGATGCAAACCAGCGCTTGCCCCGGCCGATGGATGCTGCCCATTTTCTGGCAGGTCTTGTGATTACAACTCGCGTCGGTGATGCGGGCATGGCCGTGGTGCATAGCCACGAGGAGTGAGCCCTTGCTGCCCCGCACTTCGTGGCTGTCGAGTTCGGCATCGGCTTCGAATTGAGCCACCAATGCGTTCTTATGGTAGACGTCGATCTTTTCCGCACTTTGGTTGTTCGTGCCCGAGTTGAAGCTCAGAAGAACCGGATCTTTCATGGCACGGGGTAAGCGGAGACGGCGGGAAATAGCCAGCAATTCTCTGGAAAAGGCATCCTGCTGCGTCCGGAAATTGACCAGAGACCGGTCGCGTACGAGGACGATGTCGCCGACCTGCTCGCCAGGAAGCAGAGCTTCGCTGAATTTCGTGCCGGTTGCTGCCAGGCCAGAATCTCTCAATAATCGCTGGGCTGCTTCGATGGCCTGCTCGGGATGGTCTGTTACGATTTTTAGGGAAAGTGTCGCGTGCGCTTCATTTTCGGCGAACACCGTCAACGGCTGCAGTGCCTTGGCACAAAGTCCGGCGCCTGCGGCCAATCCCAGTTTTTGGAAAAAATTTCTTCTGTTCATAACTTCGCCTTCCGGTGTTTACTCTTGTTCGTCAAAAACGATATCGAATACCAAAACTCATGATCAGCGAAAACAGCTCGCGATTGTTACTGAACCAGTTCGGCGTGCTCGTATGTCTGTGGTATACGTTGATCAACATGTTGAACTGGACATTCTCGTTCATCAGAAAAGGAACATTCTCATACTGGTCGCCGCCCTGCAGCGTCAATTTGAACTCGAATTCGTTGGAGTAGCCCTTGTCGAGTTTGCTGTCAACGGTCATGAATTGTTCTGGCGCCAGGTATTTGGGTTTGAAGAAAAAAGCGCGGCTTTGCAGGTAGTTGCGCAGGCCGAAACTAATGGTTGAAAAATCGCTGACGTGCTTGGCCCAGGTAATCGACCCGGTGACCGAGCGAACGTCCCAGTCATCCCAATAGTATCTCATCCCTGCCTGCAGGGCCGATTTTTCGTTCAGCTTGTAGTTGAAGCGCAAACCGACGGCCTTTCGGACACGCCGGTCCGGGTGCACCGGCTCGAAGTTTTTCGGGTTGCGACTGCCGACGAAAACGATCTCGTACGGATCCGAGAGCAATCCACTGGAAATATCATAGGAAAATATGGTCTGCGAGATCAGCCGCTTGTGTAATACCTGCGTGACGTTAACACTGTAGCTCGACTCGTTTTTCTTCTTGCTCCAGTCGAAAATCTTCGGCGAATTCTTGTCCCAGCTTCTTACGTAGCCCAGCTGCAACGTTGTGTTTTTTTGCAGGAATGAGCGCGCGAAGGTTCCGGCGATCGTTTCAGAGCGGTAATCATATTCTTTGCTATAGAGTCCGTTCACCGAAAGCAGGCCTCCGGCAATCGCCTGGGAAACGCCGAATCCGAGCTGGTGGCGAACGTCATCGGGTCTGTATCCCTGGCCGCCGCGAGCCGAGGCAGCGGTAACGCCGTCTACTGACGAACCCGCATCGTCTCCTTCTTGCTTCTTGCTGGTTTTGGTGCCGTCTGAATGCAGCTGACTCCTGATCGAAGCCGCTGTAACCAGGTCGACCAGATAGCGCGCATTGATGCTCGAGGAGGGTGAGACCTTCTTGGTGTAGGAAATCGAAGGATAGATGACCTGCACGTTGAAACTGTCAAAATACGTGTTGAGGTTTACCTGTAACTCGTTGTCGGGAACATCCTGGGCATGAAGAGGCAAGGCGACGAGGAGCAGGCAGGCTGCCAGCAGCCGCGCTGCGTTTTCAACCACAGCCGCAACCTCCGCTCTGCGCGGGTGTGCCGCCCACCGAGCCTTCACGGTAGTCGAGGAAGTGTTCCTTGATACCGGCATCTATCGGGTTCTCGTCAAATATCATAATGGGGTCGGCGAGGTCGCCTTTCTCCCACGGCTTTACGGTGGCGCAGCTCGACAGGAGAATGGAGATAAAAAGCAGAAGTAAAAGAAGAGCGTGTTTCACTTGCATTGCATGCGGTCCTTTGATTGGTTGGTCACTGCGAAGAAGCGAGGAGCAGAACCCCCGAGATAATTGAATTACCATACTATCGAGTTGTTTATTCCGTTCCTTTATTAACAAAAAAAACGTTTTCCGCCATGCCTTGAACGTCTTAATTGTGGGGAAGTGTGCAAACCAGAAATCCCCGGTCGAACACAGAGCCGATGAGCAGCTTGTCGCCGAAAACGGCGGCTACGCTGGAGCCGGAGAAGCGCGCGCCACTGTCGAGGAAGATGCTCTGCACTTCATATCGGAAGAGCACACGTCTGCACACCAGTCACAA
>CAZTNL010000198.1:0-6099 GCA_964614885.1 uncultured Calditrichaceae bacterium
TTCAGGCGTGTGCTCTTCCGATCTCGGGGCTGGTATTGGCCGCAAAGCATGCGCTCGCGGACCGGCTTGTTCTCAGCAAAATTCGGGCGCGGCTGGGAGGAAAGATTAGATTCCTGATTTCGGGCGGGGCACCGCTTTCGGCCGAGGTGGCTCGTTTTTTTCACGCAGCCGGCCTGCTTATCCTGGAAGGGTACGGCCTGACAGAGACATCGCCCGTCCTGTCCATCAACCCCTACCAGCGTCCAAAGTTCGGCACAGTCGGCAAGATTCTGCCCCATGTTGAAATAAGGGTCGCCGAGGATGGTGAAATTCTTGCCCGGGGCCCCAATGTCATGCGCGGCTACTACGGAATGGAAGAGGAGACGCGCGAGGTTCTCGAGGATGGGTGGTTTCACACCGGGGATATCGGCTACATCGATGATGACGGATACCTGTCGATTACGGACAGAAAGAAGCAGCTTATGGTGACGTCGGTCGGGAAGAAGATCGCGCCGCAGGCGATCGAAAAAGCTGTCGAGAACAGTCGTTTTGTCGATCAGGTCGTTCTGTTAGGTGAGAAACGGCGGTTTGTCAGCGCGCTGATCGTGCCGGATTTCAACCAACTCGAACTATTCGCGAAAAAGCGAAGGCTGGATTACGAAGATCCAGCGGCTTTGCTGAAGGACCCGGCCGTGGTGCGGCTTTTCCAGGAGCAGATAGACGAGCAACAAAAACAGTTCTCAGAATACGAACGCATCAGAAAATTTGAGTTGCTTTCCGAACCGTTCAGTGTTGAGAGTGGAACCCTCACGCCGACCATGAAAGTGAAGCGAAAAGTGGTGGCTGAAGCCTACCACGATCTCATCGAAGGCATCTACGCAGAATAATCTCGGAATATTTTTGCGCCGCAGGTGTCTCTTGAGCACGCCGTCTGCTAAAGACGACGATTCAACAGACAACCTGGAGTCCCGAAATGAAGCCGCCGCACAACCGATCTGTCTGTGCCTTCCTGTTGATACTTCTGCCATCAGTTACAAATTTTGCCTGCAAAAACAACGCGACGGCCCCGGGAAAAACTCCGACAGGTCTGCAAGTCGTTGCCGAAAGCACGAGTACTTTTTCAGGTGGCACCCTCCAGTTCCGCGCGGTTGTGAGTTTTGTCGATGGGGCCAGCGAGGATGTGACGGATGAGGCCACGTGGAGCGTCAAACCGGGCAGGGCCGCCGGCATGGAAGATGGGGGTGTGCTTCGGGCTTTCAGCGAGACCACAGGCGTCGAAACCGTGGCGTGCACGTTTGGCGGAGAACGCGCCACACTGCAAGTCAGGGTTATGCCCACCGCGGCACTGTTTTCGATTTCCCCGACTGTGCCCAGAGTTGAATCGGGTCGCGAACTGCAGTTCGATGCGTTCGTTACCTGGCAGAGCGGGGAGGAGGCCTTCGTCAAAGAGGATGTTGTCTGGTCCGTCGTGCCGGGCGTTGCCGCTACCATCGATGGCGCCGGGCTCTTGACAGCTGCACCGGGCGGCTCTGGCATGGAGAGGGTCACGGCTAGCTTTCAGGGGCATCAGGCCATAAGTGACGTCGAGATACAACCCACTTACACGCCCCGGTTCGACATGGTCCATATCCCTGCCGGTGCCTTCACAATGGGCAGCAACAGCGGTTTCGACGACCAGAGGCCGGAGCATGAGGTCTATACAGATGAATTTCTCCTCGGTCGCTATGAAATCACCAACGCACAGTATGCGGCCTACCTGACTGAAGCTTACGGTCGTGATATGATTTCTTATGAAGATGGCTTCGTTTATCCAATAAAGCCGCCGCACCGGCTCGTCACGCTGACGAAAATCGCCCGGGTTGCCAATGACCTTAAAGATACTATCCTGTTTCTGGATGGCGCCTTTCAGGCTTTGCCGGAGTATGCCGACGAACCGGTCGTGAGAATGACGTGGTACGGCGCCAAGGTATTCTGTCAATTTTATGGCCTGCGCCTGCCGACCGAGGCTGAGTGGGAGAAAGCCGCGCGCGCCGGGGTTCAGCTCAAGTTTGGGACGGCCGATGGCACCCTTTCTCACGACCTCGCTAATTATGCCGGCACCGGCGGCGCCGACGTCTACGACGGAGTGGCGCCTGTGGGCACGTTCCCGCCCAACCCGTTTGGACTATTTGACATGTGTGGGAACGCGGCGGAACCGGTCCACGATGTCTATGACGCCAACTATTATTCGGTCAGCCCTATGAATAATCCGAACGGACCGGGACCACCCCAGCTTTTGTTCATTGCGCCGCATTTGACCACCTTCAACATCTGGCGCGGGGGGTGCTGGTTTTGCGCTTCTCCGCGACTGAGGACGAGCTACAGGGGGCCAAAGGGAATTCATACCAATGACGTCGGCCTTGGGCCGCTTGAGAATCTGAATGTGGGTATTAGAGTGGCAAGGTCCATTCGTTAAGACAGTGGGTATGCGCGGTAAGAGCCAGTGCGTCACGGCGCTGGCAGATTGCAACCAAGACAGGAAAACACACCCCAGGTGTTCCTGTTCCGGGAGATGAGAGCGGTCGCCGGCTTTGGGTCTTGCCAAAGAATTTGCTTCGCCAGGCTGCCTTCTGGTTGTCCTCTTGCACCCGAAAACAGGTCCGGGTTCCGGCACGTTTTACCATCAACACGTTTAACCTGAAAAAATCATAGCCACAGAGGCTCGGAGTACACAGAGTTTTATTTACTTGAAAATTATGACAATAAACCTTCCGCGTTTTTTGAAACTATATTTTACTGGAGTAGTTTCTCTAAGTTCTTATTTCTCTGTGCCCTCTGTGGCTCTGTGGCAAGATTCATGACTTAAGCAGGTCAGTCAGGTTAATCGTTCGTCTTCCGCACTTCCCCGACGGCAGGAATTTCGAAGGAACCACTCCCGTCTTGAATCTGCGACGCCAGTTCCGCCCACCGGAAGGCATTGATCGTTAGTTGGGTATCAAGAGAAATGTCTCGAAGGGCGCACTCTTTCCGGCGATGAAGCTCGAACCCGGGAGCGATTTCACTTGAAGGTCACCCATGAAATGACTATTGTGTAACGATTTCCTCGCAAAGGGCAGATAGATGTTTGCCATAAAACCAAAGGAGGCAGGTTATGGCACGAAAAACAATCAACGTTGGGGGCGAGCTAATCGAGGTTCCCGACGTTAACAAGAATGTGGTAGTTGGAATTGCGCTCGCGATTCTCGCCCTCATCTTTGTCGTAAGTGGTTTTTACGAGGTGGACGCGTCGGAGGTTGGAGTGATTCAACGCTTCGGAAAGTACATCGAAACCACCGGGCCGGGCTTGCATTTTAAGCTACCATTCGGCATCGACCGGGTGACGAATATCAGAGTTGAGCGCAACTTCAAGGAAGAGTTCGGGTTTCGCACCTTGCAGGCGGGCGTGAGAACACAGTACTCGGGCGCTGACTATTCCGACGTCTCGCTCATGCTGACCGGCGACCTTAGTTCGGTCCTGGTGAAATGGATCATTCAGTATAAGATCAAGGACCCGATCAAGTACCTTTTCAATGTACGCAACGTTACCGAAACCTTACGCGACCTCACAGAGGCAGTGATGCGACTGGTGGTTGGCGACCACAGCGTGGATGAAGTCATCTCTTTGAGTCGTCAGGATATCGAGATCCAGTCCAAGGACGAGCTGCAGAAGCTGCTCGACGAATTCGAGACCGGGCTTTACGTTGAAAATGTCAGGCTGCAGAACGTCGACCCGCCTGTGCCTGTTCAGCCGGCATTTAACGAGGTCAATCAGGCCGTGCAGGAGAAAGAGCGCATTATCAACGAAGCGGAAACCGCTTATAACAAGGTCATCCCGCAGGCCAAGGGGCAGCGCCAGCAAATAATCAGTGAGGCGGAAGGCTACCTCTCTCAGCGCGTGAACCGGGCCAAGGGCGATGCAGAAAAGTTCATTTCCGTGTACCGGGAATACACCAAGGCGAAAGATGTGACGCGCAGGCGTCTATACATCGAGACGATGCTTCAGGTTCTCCCGGGAATGGACAATGTTTATATAGTTGACCAGAACCAGAAGGGGCTGGTGCCACTGCTCCAGTTCGGTAGAAAGGAGGCCTCTAAATGAACGCAGGAAAAGCGGTTACATTCGCCATCGCCTTCATTGCTTTTTTGTTGCTGAAAGCCATGGTGTATACGGTCGATGAAACGGAGCAGGCGATTATCCTGCAGTTCGGAAGGCCTGTCGGACAGCCGGTGAAAGACGCCGGATTGCATTTCAAACTCCCCTTTCCGATTCAGGAAGTCAAGACGTTTGACAAACGATTCCTCGAATGGGATGGAGAGGCCAAGCAGATACCTACAGCGGAAAAGACGTATATCTGGATAGATACCTTTGCCCGCTGGCGCATTGCGGACCCTTTGAAGTTCTATCAGCGCGTGACTAACGAGCTGGCCGGACAGAGTCGTCTCGACGATATCATCAACAGTGCGGCCCGTGCCTTCGTTTCCGAGAATCAGCTCCTCGAGCTGGTTCGCAACAGCAACCGTGAGCTCATGTCAAGCATCGATGACTCGGAAGGACCGCTCGGAGTGGCAGCGGCAACCCTAATTGAGAAGGGACGCGACCAGATAACGGCTGAAATCCTGAAGAAGGCGCAGCAGTCCATGTCCGAGTTTGGTATCGAATTGCTCGACGTTCGCATCAAGCGGTTGAACTACAGCGAAAAAGTTCGCCAGAAAGTGTACGACCGCATGATTTCCGAGCGCCGAAGAATTGCGGAAAAGTATCGCTCTGAAGGCCAGGGGCAGAAGGCCGAGATCGACGGCAAACGCCAGAAGGAGCTTCAGAGAATCACCTCCGAAGGGTACCGGAAGGCCCAGGAAATCAAGGGGCGTGCGGACGCCGAGGCGACCAAGATTTACGCATCGGCATACGGGCGCGATCCCGAATTCTATTCGTTCGTAAAGACGCTCGAATCGTACAAGGCGACCTTAAAGAAGAACACGACACTGGTATTGGACACTGACAGCGAGTTCCTGAGATATCTTAAAAAGACCCGGTGAGCAGAAAGGTCCTCGTCATCGTCGGGCCGACTGCGGTCGGCAAGACGGCGCTGGCTCTCGAAATCGCGTCGCGGCGTGACAGCGAGGTGGTTTCAGCGGATTCGCGGCAGGTGTACAAGTACATGGACATCGGGACCGCGAAGCCGACGCCGGAAGAGCTGGAGGCTGTGCCGCATCACTTCATCGACATCAAGCGGCCCGACGAGTATTACAGTGCCGGACAATTTGCCGGAGAGGCCAGATCATGCGTGCGTGAGATCCTTGACAAAGGGAAGTTGCCCATCGTGGTTGGCGGTTCCGGCCTGTACATCAGGGGCCTGGTAGATGGCTTTTCTGCACCACAGATCGCCGACGAACAGGTCAAGCGAAACCTGCGGCATGAACTGGAGAGAGACGGCATCGCGATACTTTACAAGCGCCTGTGTCATGTGGACCCCGCGGCGGGCGAGCGCCTGCATCCGACGGACACGCAACGCATTCTGCGGGCGCTCGAAGTATTTGAAATCAGCGGTCGTCCCTGGAGCGAGTGGTTGAAATTGGAGGCACGCCCCGCAGATTTTGCCGCTTTGTGCGTCGGGCTGTCCATGGAGCGGGAGGCGTTGTATGCCCGCATCGAGCGACGCGCAGACGCCATGATTTCGGCCGGACTTGTAGCCGAGGTGGAACGCTTGCGCGAATTGGGCTACGGGCCGGAGCACAATGCGCTCCGCAGTGTGGGTTATCAACAGGTACTCTCTTTTCTGGAAGGTGAGATCGACGCCGATGCGATGTTACGCGACATCAAGCAGAAGACGCGTAACTTCGCCAAGCGCCAGCTCACCTGGTTTCGCAAGGACGAGCGAATCACCTGGCTGCAACCGCCCGAGGAGAACGCAGTGGCGTCCATGGCAGCGCAGGCGCTCCAAATCCTCGAGGGATTGCCGGAGTGAATGCGCGGGCGCCTGAATGAAATTTGCCTTGACTTTTTGCGGCGGATTTGATAACATAAGGTCACTTTAATGCGTATGGTTGCGAATGTAGCTCAGTTGGTAGAGCGTCGGCTTCCCAAGCCGAAGGTCGCGGGTT
>CAZTNL010000199.1:0-1976 GCA_964614885.1 uncultured Calditrichaceae bacterium
TGACGCGCGCGGCTCAAAAATTCTGAAGCCAAACAAGCGTTTCTCACGACTCATCGAGTCAAACAACCTGACCGGCCCCAGAAAATAAATGCGATTCAAAAATATATTGATTTTGACCGGCAAATTCATTACTCAAGAATGTTTGAATTCGTTGAACAGGAAGGGTTGGAATGGAAAATTTCGACAGCGATTACTGGGCGCTTATTTTAGGCGGGTCCAGCGGATTTGGCCTGGCGACGGCAAAGAAGCTCAGCCGCCACGGCATGAATATCTGCATCGTGCACCGCGACCGCAAAGGCGCGATGAAACGCGTCGAACCCGAATTCGATGAGATTCGCAAGACCGGGGTTCAGTTCCAGGCGCACAATGTCAACGCTTTGACGGCCGAAGGCATCCAATCGGTGCTGGCAGCCTTGCAGTCGTCCCTGGGCGAAAACGGCCGGGTGCGGATGCTGATGCACTCGATTGCCTACGGCAACCTCAAGCTCCTGGTCGCACAGGATAGCGCCGCGAAATCAGCGCACGCCCGGCTGGTAGATGATCTCAGCCAGGCGCTCGGCGTCAGCCGGGAGAAATTGCAGACGGTCATCGACGAGCATTTCGAAAATGGCTGCTACGAACTCACCAATGTGACGTCACCACCCGCATACAACGATGCCGAGTTGCTGCACGATGAAGATTTTTCCCTCACCGTGCACAGCATGGGCACCAGTCTGGCAAGCTGGGTTCAGGAGGTGTTCGACAGCAGGATGTTCGCCGACGACGCCCGGATCCTGGGCATGACCAGCGAGGGCAACGAAGTCGCCTGGCGGGGCTATGCGGCGGTTTCCGCGGCCAAAGTCGCGCTGGAAGCGGTGATGCGTTCCATCGCCGTGGAGTACGCTCCGTACGGCATTCGCGCCAACATTATACAGGCCGGCGTGACCGACACTCCGGCGCTGCGCCTGATCCCGGGCAGCCAGCATCTGAAAGCAGCCGCGCGCCTGCGCAACCCGTTCCGGCGCATCACCACCCCGGAAGATGTCGCAAATTTTATCTATCTCATGTGCCGGAACGAAGCAGCCTGGGTAAACGGCAACATCATCCGGGTTGATGGCGGCGAGCACATTGGCGGCTGACACCTTGCAGCAGCCTCATTTTTTACACGTCCGAACATTGAGAACATGATCTATATACACGGTCTCGGGCATTCACACCCCGATAACATCATCGACAACGCGTTCCTGGAGAATCTCGATATCGGCACCAACGATGCCTGGATCCTCGAGCGCGTGGGCATTCGGACGCGGCGGACGGTTCTGCCGCTGGACTACATCGCCGAAACGCGCAATCAGGATACGCGCGCGGCCATCGAGGCCTCCTGCTACACCAACATAGACACAGCGAAAACCGCAGCGGAAATGGCCATCAGGAACGCCGGTATCGAGACGCAGCAAATCGGCCTGGTTATCGCCGGCGGCTGCTCGCCGGACACGGTGACGCCGGCGGAGGCGTGCACCATCGCCGGCGCGCTCGGCCTGGAAGTAGAGGCGTTCGATTTGAACTCCGCCTGCTCCAGCTTCGGCGCGCACCTCTATTTTCTTTCAAGAATGCAGCCCGACGCGCTGCCCGAGTTCATCCTGCTGGTTTCGCCGGAAAACAACACGCGCACCATCGACTACAACGATCGCAACACCGCGGTGCTCTGGGGCGACGGAACCAGCGCCGCCGTGGTGTCGACACGCACGCCGGGACGCGCAAAGGTCGTCTTTTCGACGATGGTGTCGAGTCCTGCGGCCTGGGAAAAAGTGACCATTCCGCGGCTCGGGCATTTTTCTCAGGAAGGCGCGACGGTACAGACGTTCGCCATCAAACGCACGGTCAAGTGTTACCGGGAAATAAGGAAACGATACGAGCCTGAGGCTGACAATTTGTATTTCATCGGCCATCAGGCCAATCTGAAGATGCTCGAATCGGTGTGTGAACGCAGCGGCATT
>CAZTNL010000199.1:2076-6097 GCA_964614885.1 uncultured Calditrichaceae bacterium
ACGCCGCCCTTTCTGATGGTGGATCGCGTTCTTGAAATCGAACGGCGCGGCGCCCGCGGCAAGATGATCGCCGAGAAGGACGTGCACCTGGACGAGTGGTTCTTTCAGTGCCATTTCGCCGGCGACCCGGTGCAGCCGGGCTGTCTGGGTGTCGATGCCATCTGGCAACTTCTGGGATTTTATTGTGTCTGTTGCGGCAGCCGGGGCTACGGCCGGGCACTCGGCTGCAAAGAGGTCGCTTTCGACGGCCAAATCCGGCCACACAACGAGAAGGTGCGCTACGAGATCGAGGTTCGCAGATACTCGGTTCTGCAGGGCGGCGACGCGTCTCTCATCGTCGGCAACGGCCGGGTACTGGTTGACGACGAGTTGATTTACACGGTTCAGGATGCCAAGGTCGGCGTTTTTACCGGCATCGCCTATCCCGACTACCCGAACAAATCAAAGAATGCGGTCGGCGGCATCATGCAACGGGAACAGTAAAATGTCTGCTTTAACCAAAGCCGAGGTGCTGGAACTCATACCGCAGCGCCCCCCTTTCCGCTTCATCGACGAGATTCTGGAGCTGGATGAAGAGGGCATTGTGGCCACCTATCGCTTCAAAGCGGATGAGAGCTTTTACGCGGGACACTTTCCGGGCAACCCGGTCACGCCGGGAGTAATCCTGCTGGAGACGCTGGCGCAGACCGGCGTGGTCGCCTTTGGAATCTATCTCGCCTCGGCGCAAATGCCGATCGAGGAACTTAAGCGCACGCTGACCGTTTTCACCGAAGCGGAAGTCGAGTTTACCGGCATGGTCCGGCCCGGCGACCGCGTGACCGTGCGCGCCCGCAAGGTATATTTCAGAAGACTCAAACTAAAGGTTGCGGCTGCAATGAAACTGGACGACGGCACGACTGTCTGCAGCGGCAGCATCGCCGGTATTGGAGTGAAATAAATATGAACGAGAGAGTAGTTGTCACTGGCATGGGCATTCTGGCCCCAAACGGGCACGGTCTGGACGCGTACGAAGCCGCACTTAGAAACGGCACCAGCGGCATTCGTTTCCAGCCCCTGCTTGAAGAACTGAAATTCGGCTGCCACGTGGCAGGCGTACCTCAGGGTGTCGAGGAACTGTGCAATGAGTATTTTACGGAAGAACAGTTGCTGGCGATGAATTCCAACATCAAGTATGCCGGCATCGCGGCCATCGACGCCTGGCAGGATGCCGGCTTCGAAGTGCCGCAGGAAGATTCCGGCACGGTCGACTGGGACACCGGCGCGATTGTCGGCACCGGCATCGGGGGTATGGACACCACCGGCGAGCGGTTGGTGCCTCTGACGGATGCCGGCAAGGTAAGACGCCTCGGCAGCACCATCGTCGAGCAGGTCATGGCCAGCGGCGTCTCCGCCAAGCTGGCCGGTTTGCTGGCCCTGGGCAATCAGGTAACCACCAACAGCAGCGCGTGCAGCACAGGCGCCGAAGCCATCATCGAGGCGGTCTACCGGATTCGCAGCGGCCGGGCCAAACGCATGCTTGCCGGCGGCTCAGAGGGATGCTCGCACTACAGTTGGGCCGGCTTTGACGCCATGCGCGTGCTCAACCGCAATCACAACGACCGGCCGGAACAGGCTTCCCGGCCGATGAGCGCCAGCGCCGGTGGCTTCATCCCCGGCTCCGGCTGCGGCTTGCTCATGGTCGAAAGCCTGGAAAGCGCGCTGGAGCGCAAGGCCAGGATTTATGCGGAAATCCTTGGCGGCGCCATCAACTGCGGCGGCCACCGTATGGGCGGCAGCATGACTGCGCCGAATCCGACGAGCGTGCAGCGCTGCATCCGCATGGCGCTGGCAGATGCAGATATCAGCGGCGCTGATGTGGATGCCATCAATGGCCATCTGACGGCCACGTTCGCCGACCCGTATGAAATCAAGAACTGGCAGCTCGCTCTGGACATCCCGGCCGACCGTATGCCGCTGGTCAACGCGACGAAATCGCTGGTCGGGCACAGCCTTGGTGCCGCCGGCGGCATTGAAATGGTCGCGTGCGTGTTGCAGCTCTACAAGGGATTCGTGCACGGCTCGGTCAACTGCGAAGATCTGCACCCCGAACTTCAGCCATTTGCGGCCAGTATCGTCCACGAAACCCGTGAGACGCCGCAACTGGATATTCTGGCAAAAGCCAGCTTCGGCTTCGGAGATGTCAACGCCTGTCTGATCATAAAAAAGTGGAATTCATGAAAAAATCATTGGAAGATAGCGCAGATTTCGTTATTTTTAGGACTTCGCGCCGCATTCGGCGTTTTTAACACACGGAGAAAAAGATGACAGAACAAGAAGTACTCGGCAAAGTTGTAGAAATCTTGTCGAAATACAGCAAATCCGATTTGCCGGCCGACAAGATTACGATGGAAACCTCGATTCTCGACGACCTCAAGATCAACTCAGCGCGACTGGTAGACATCGTTCTCGATTTTGAAGACGTCTTCGACATTGAAGTTGACGACGACGATGCCGACAAAGTAAGTACAGTCGGTGATGGCGTCAAACTCATCATGACAAAGTTACAGTAACAAACGGTAGAAGCAAACCATGATTGACATTAAATTCCGGGAAAAACTGGCGCTACGCATTCAACACCTGTTAGGGTGGGTCACTTTTCCCGTCTGGGGCAGCGCCCTCATCGGCCTAATGCGCTTCGGAGCGCGGTACAGGATCGAGAGTATCCGCCAAATCCGCAAACAGTACAAGCAACTCGTAAAATCGGGGGAGGGCCGTCCCATTCTGGTTTGCGCCAACCATCTGACCAAGATCGACTCGGCCATCATCAACTGGAGCCTGGCGTCGACCTGGCGCTACATGAGCTCGTTCAAGTTCTTCTCCTGGAATCTGCCAGAGCGCGCAAATTTCTACCGCAATATCTTCCTGCGCGTGCTTTGCTACCTCGGCAGTTGCGTACCTATCGACCGTGGCGGCAACCGTGACGCCGTCAAGAAATCGCTGGACAAAATTACTTATCTGCTGCGCAAAGGGCATACGGTCACGGTTTTTCCGGAAGGGGGACGCAGCCGCAGCGGCAGAGTGGATTTGGAGAACTTTTCTTATGGCGTCGGCAGGCTGGTCAACAAGGTCAAAGAGTGCAACGTGCTGTGCATCTACCTTCGCGGCCACAACCAGCAAACCTACAGCAACATTCCAAAGCGCGGCGCACGCTTTCATATCGAAATGGCGCTGCTCAAGCCGGAAACCGTACACGCCGGCCTGCGCGCGACCCGCGACGTCTCCGAGCAGATCATCAACCAGCTTTCGATGATGGAGCAGAACTACTTCGCCGCTTACGAGCCGGCCTACACCGAGAGGTAGGTGCCGGTTCCGACAGCGATCAGGTGGTTGGTTTCGTTGTACAACTCCATCCGGGTTACGGCCACCTTGTTGCCTGCCCGGAGGATCGTTCCGCTTGAAATGAACTCGCAGCCCTTGCCGGGCCTGAGGAAATCCACCCTCAAATCGATGGTTCCAAAGCGCGCCAGGCGTTCGAGCTTGGCCGCGTCCGGAACATCGTTCATTTTTCGCAGCAAGGCGACAAACGCGGTCAGTCCGCCGGTCACGTCGAGTATCGACGAGATGACGCCGCCGTGCAAAATGCCGTGAAAAAAGTTACCGATATGCTCGTCCTGCCGCACAAGGCGAACCTGAACGCTCTCCTCGTCCAGCTCGTCGATTCGCAGCCCAAGCAGTTTGTTGAATGGAACCTGCTCCTCAAATACGTGCTTTACCTGTTCCAGCACGCGGTCCCAGTCTGTCTCGTTTGCTTTCATCGAAGTTTCTAGTCTGGTTGTGATTCTTTTCTATCCCTGGCGCTGGTGAGCCGCGGTGCTGGCAGGATAACCAGTTCTCACGCTGCAAGCGCTGCCTCGACTGCAGGCGGAAAGATTTCGCTTACATCGCCCTCCAGGCGCAAAGTCACGGACGGATCGCCTCTGAAGAGCAAATGTCTTAATGCCAGTCACAGTCTGTAATACCTGAGTATGTCGACCTCTTGGTT
>CAZTNL010000200.1:0-1719 GCA_964614885.1 uncultured Calditrichaceae bacterium
AACCACCCTGTTTCGCATGATCATGGGCTTGGAAACCGCCGATTCCGGGCAGATCAGCAAACCGCGAAACTACCGGCTGGGCCATCTCGAGCAGCACCTGCATTTCTCCGAAGCCACCGTGCTCGACGAAGCCTGCCTGGGGCTGCAGCCTGGGTTTGAACACGATGCCTGGCGCGCCGAAAAAATCCTCTCCGGCCTCGGGTTCTCCGATGCAGACATGAGCCGCCCCCCGGCAGAATTTTCCGGTGGCTACCAGGTGCGGCTGAATCTGGCTAAGGTCCTGGTTTCCAGTCCCGACTTGTTGCTTCTTGATGAGCCGACCAACTACCTCGATATCGTCTCGATCCGGTGGCTGGAACGCTTTCTGCGGGCCTGGAAAAGCGAGCTCATGCTAATTACGCACGACCGGAGTTTTATGGATGCCGTTACCACACATACCCTGGGCATTCACCGCAAGCGCATGCGAAAAATTCACGGGGACACGACGAAATACTACGAGCAGATCGCCTCTGAGGAGGAAGTCTTCGAGAAAACCCGCCTCAACGACGAGAAACGCCGCAAGGAAGTCGAACTCTTTATCAGCCGCTTTCGCGCCAAGGCCAGGCTGGCGAACATGGTTCAGTCCCGAATCAAGACGCTGGAGAAAAAGGAGCAGAAACACAAACTCGAAAAAATCGAATCGCTCGAATTTTCCTTCCGACCGGCGCCGTTTCGGGCAAAGATTATGCTGGATGCCAGGGACCTGTCCTTCCGGTACGACGCCTCCGGTCCCAACCTCATCGAAAAGTTTAACCTTTCCGTGGCAAAACATGATCGCATCTGCATTGTCGGCAAGAACGGCAAGGGCAAAACCACGCTCCTGAAAATGCTGGCGGGCATCCTGCCGCCGCGAGCGGGCGAGATAGCGACCCACCCGTCTTTGCTCCGGAACTGTTTTGAGCAGACCAATACCGCGACGCTCGACCCGCATCGAACCATCGAAGACGAAATCGCTGCCGACAGCGCTTCCTGCACCCGCCAGATGGCGCGCGATATAGCCGGGGCCATGATGTTCAGCGGCGACCAGGCTTTGAAGAAAATTTCAGTCCTCTCCGGCGGCGAGAAGAGCCGCGTTCTCCTGGGAAAACTTCTGGTTTCTCCGGCGCACCTGCTGCTTCTGGATGAGCCTACCAACCATCTCGACATGGAAGCGTGTGACTCGCTGATGGCCGCCATAGATGCCTTCGATGGCGCCGTCATCCTGGTGACCCACAACGAAATGTTTCTGCACACGCTGGCCAATCGTCTGATCGTGTTCGACCGTGGCCGGCAATTCGTGTTCGAAGGCGGCTACGGCCGGTTCCTCGAGGAAATCGGCTGGGAAGACGACGGCCGTGAGCGCACGGGAAAAAAGGCCGAGAGGGTCGCGGAGCCGGAAATCTCCGATAGAGGCGCCCATGCAACAGTCGACAAGAAGGCGCAACGAAAGCGAAAAGCCGAGTTGCTTCAGGAAAAATCGCGGGTCCTGAATCCCCTGCAGCGCAGGGTTTCGAAACTCGAGAAAGAGATAGAACAGGCAGAGGACGAGCTCGGCCTGGTGACGCAGCGTTTGGTCACGGCATCCACAAACGGCGATGCGGCCGCCATCGCTGAGCTGGCCAGGCAGGAACGCGACCTGCGGGCCGGCATCGAAAAGTCTTACGAGGCTCTCGACCGGGGGACACTGGAACTCGAGCAGCG
>CAZTNL010000200.1:1819-6077 GCA_964614885.1 uncultured Calditrichaceae bacterium
CAGGAGTTTGTCGACCTGCGCGACTGGAATCAATTTCACAACCCGAAAGATCTGTCGATTGGCCTCTGCCTGGAAGCGGCAGAGTTGCTTGAACATTTTCGTTTTAAGAACAACGACGAGATCGCAACCCGGCTACAGGACCCCGCCAGAGCCAAAGAAGTGCGGCACGAAATCGCCGATGTCTTCTATTTCGTCCTCGCGCTTTGCAACCATCTCGATATCGACCTGACGCAGGCGTTCAACGAAAAACTCGACCTCGCCGCGCGCAAATACCCGGTTGAACTGGCGCGCGGCCGCAATCTGAAATACACGGAGCTGGCAGGCGAGCCCCGCTGAGGAATGACCGGGAACGAGGGGGAATTTCTTCCCCCAGCCCCCGGTTACAGCTTCTGAACGACGTCACCCTACGGGCACAGTCTGCGAGCATTTTGCATGGAGCAGGAAACCCGGATGCGGCTGTTCCGTATGCGTCGTTAAACTTCCGTCCGAAGTTTGCCAACAAGTCCTGGAATGATTCCGGCCCGGTTCCCATCAAAGATTCCACCCGCAGCCGGAAAAGGTTTCCCGTGGCCGGCTAAGCCATCTGTAGGGGGTTCGCTTCGGTCCATTCACAACTTTCAAAGGAGGCATCATGAAATTACCCAAGATTCTGGCGGTGCTCAGCTTGCTCGCAGGCACGATCTGGTTTTCCCCGAATGCGACCGCTCAGGGCTTTCAGTGGCCCGAGAAAGCAGAGAACCTGAAGGTCTTGCCGAAGGATATCGGCGCGAAACAGTTGCGCGCGACCATGTTCGGATTTTCCAACGCCCTCGGCGTTCGCTGCACCCACTGTCACGTCGGTGAAAACGGCAAACCGCTTTCAACATTCGACTTTGCCTCGGATGCCAAACCGGCGAAAAAGACCGCACGCCTCATGCTGCGCATGGCGCAAAATATCAATCAGCAGTTCATCGCGCAGATCGACCGGCCGACCGCCCAGAAGTTGCAGGTAAACTGCCTCACCTGCCACAAGCACCAGGCCCGGCCGAAGAGCCTCGAACAGATGCTCTCCGAGGTGATTGCCGGCGAAGGCGTCGATGCGGCGATCGAAAAATATCACCAGCTGCGCAAGCGCTTCTATGGCGGCTACACCTACGATTTTCGCGAGAATCCGCTCAACACTCTCGGCTATCAGTTGATGGGAGAGGGCGACCTCGAAGGCGCGCTCAAGATATTCAAGCTCAACACCGAGATGAATCCCGACAACTCCAATGTCTATGACAGCCTCGGCGAAGCCTACATGAAGTCCGGCGAAAAGGAGCTGGCGCTGGCGAATTACAAAAAATCACTCGAGCTCAATCCGCGCAACGAAAACGCGACCAAGATGATAGAACAGCTTTCCCGTAAATAACGGCCGGCGACAGCCTTCCGCCTTAAGAAAGAGGTGTCGCCCTCAGGCTGTGCCTGGCGCGACCCCTCTTTCGTGGCCGAAACGTTCTCCCGGCGCGGGTCTCTGGGAAAACAGCCCCCACTATTCCGTCGTGATGCTTCCCTGCATGGTGAATCGAACCGGCATCGGCGCTTCTATCTTCTGGTCGTTGCGCGTGTAGGTCACGTCGTACACGTTGGTGATCTCGCGCGAGAACCGCTGGAACACCGATTGCAGAACCGGAATGGACTGTGCCGACTTCGAAACGCCGCTCACAGCCAGCAGTTTCAGCACCTCGCTATCCAGATTCCCCTGGCCGTTGAATCCGATCGTGAAGCTCTTGATTCCCGAAGTCGACAACTTTGCGATGACGTCCGATGAAGATGCGTCAGAGAAGTTGTCGGCGCCGTCGGTGAACGTCACCAGGGCTTTGCCATCCACCACCACGCTGTCCAGCATGCCAACGCCGCGCATCATCGCGTCGTAGAGCGCTGTGCTGTTGGCGCCCAGGTTTAGATTGTCGATGAATTTCTCGACCGCGGCGATGTCGGTGCTCAGGGGGAAAGCCGTGTTTTGTTCGGAAAAGACGACCAGGCCAATCTGCGCGGCCGGTACATTCTGATTGACGATGCGCACAAACTCTTTGGCGAACTGCTTCAGCGAAGAGAAATCCGAACCCAGCGAACCGCTCACATCCAGAACCAGCACCACCGCGATCTTCGTCAGCCCGACAAAACTGTGGCTGAATTCGGCGTCCTCAATCCAGACGCGCCCCTCGCGCTTCTCTTCAACTTTGATGGCATCATTGCTGTCTATCACGTAATTTCCGGCCGAGTCGGCAAGGCTGAGGTTGCGAATAGTAATCGTAATGGCAGGCGGGCTGCTTTCGAGCACCGCCGTCTCGATCGAAGCGAAGGAGACTTTACTGGCGTCAGAGGAGTCGGCATTGAACTGAAATGCGGGGTCCGAGCGCGTCGGGTTGGTGTAGTCGCCCCAAACCGTGAAGCTGCGAGTCGTGCGTCGCGGGGTGTTTGGCGTCGTGATTCCGC
The DNA here is from genome assembly GCA_964614885.1 of uncultured Calditrichaceae bacterium. Lineage (GTDB taxonomy): Bacteria > Zhuqueibacterota > Zhuqueibacteria > Oceanimicrobiales > Oceanimicrobiaceae > JAJDAG01. The sequence goes on from CAZTNL010000200.1 coordinate 4,277, forward strand.
CGGAATCTTTGCACGTGGTCAGCGCAATGGCTGCAACGAGCAGAACGGCCGTAAGCACAGCACGGGATTTGAACATTATACCCTCCATAGTACCGGGTGATTGGTTTTCGTCGTTAGAACACAGCAAGGTAACAAATCGTGACGTTGGGCGCAAGCGAATATACTCGGGCCAAGGCGGTCTGTAAAGCATTCTTCGGAGCCGCACAACAGCTTGACTTTTATGTCCTCAAATCTGTACCTTGCAACCTCTGAGGAGGAGGCCGAAACGTTCACACACAACGGAGGTATCCATGAAAACCAGTATCGCTTTGGGCATCGCGCTTCTGCTGGCAGCCCATCCCGTGAAGAATCTTTATTCACAGGAAAGCACCACCATCGTTGCTCCAAGCTCTGAAGTTGCGGATGGACTCGACCTGAACGCAGTGGCCGAGATTTTCAAAGAAACAAAGAACCTCGAGGAATTCGAGAAAGAAATCAACGACCCCAAGACCGGGGTGAACAATCTGGATCTCGACGGCGACGATCAGGTTGATTACATCCGCGTCGTGGAGGAAGTGGCCGATGACACCCACGTCATTATACTGCAGGTTCAGTTGTCGGAAAAGGAGTACCAGGATGTCGCCACCATCGAAGTCGAGAAGAGCGGTGAAGAATATAACATGCAGGTGCGCGGCAACGAGGTTGTCTATGGCCCTGACTACTACATCGCGCCGACCGTCGTTCATGTCCACCCGTGGCCTGTTTTTGGTTGGATTTTCCGTCCGGTTTACCGGCCTTACCGTTCACCGTTTTATTTCGGGGTCTACCCGCGCTGGTGGCGCCCGTACCGGCCCGTGACCGTCAACATCTACCGCACCCGTACCGCTCCGTATGCCCGCCGCGGCACCTTCCGGGTTACACGAACAAGCCGCGTTACGACCGTGCACCGGGTCAACTACAAGCCCAGAACTTCAACCGTCGTCAGAAAAAGAAGTGTGACCCGGACCCGGACCAATACAGCCGGGAAAAGGACCACGGTCAAGGCCAGCCGGACAAAAGTCACGAATCCGAAAACCGGCAAAACCAGAACCAAAACCACGGTCAAGCGCACCAAGACGACAAAACACAAGGGAAAACGCACGACCGTGAAGAAGAAACAAACCAAGGTATCGAAAAAGGGAAAGAGCGTTAAGCGTACCACCAAAACGAAGAAGCGTACCCGGCGCCACTGATCGCCCCGTCCTCAGGGGATTCCCTTCCGATGAAATCAGGTGGCGCCGGATCCACGCCTTTTGGCCGAGGCCGGCGCCACCAGATTTCCCGTGTTGACTTTGCAGAAATTTACTCGTATGTTCAACGTTTTCTTACCAACGGACTTGTCATGATCAAAGATGTCGTATCCAGGCAGGAGCTTGCCGAAGCGCTGGCCTTTGTGCGCACGCAGACAGACCTTGAACCTGCCACTGCGTTGATTCTGGGCTCGGGTCTCGGGCCTTTTGCAGACAAAATCGCCGATGCGACCGTCATTCCTACCGGCACGATTCCACATTACCCCGTCTCTACGGTGGAAGGGCATGCCGGCCAATTGGTGATCGGAACCCTCGCGGGGCAGGCGGTTGTGGCTTTGAGGGGCAGAATTCACGCCTACGAAGGGTATTCGCTGCAACGGGTCACGTTTCCGATTCATGTTCTGGCGGAGCTTGGCGTCAAGACGCTGATAGTGACCAACGCAGCAGGGGGCCTAAACCGCTATTTCCGTCCCGGCGACCTGATGCTCATCGATGATCATATCAATATGATGTTCGACAACCCGCTTTTCGGC
>CAZTNL010000201.1:0-6061 GCA_964614885.1 uncultured Calditrichaceae bacterium
ATGGAGACGAGAACTGGGACCCGGTCTGGTTCGGCGAGGTTGCGCTGGATTCCCTCGGCTGGACGGCAGAACTTCGCATTCCGTTCAGCCAGCTCAGGTTTTCCCAAAAGGATGCCCATGTGTGGGGGATGCAGGTGCAGCGAAAGCTCTTTCGCAAGGACGAGCGCTCGCTCTGGCAATACATCTCAAGGGAGGCTGGCGGATGGGTCAGCTATTTTGGCGAGCTGCGCGGCCTGAATGACATTCCGCCTGCGCGACGTATCGAACTGCTGCCCTACGCAGTAACCGACACGCAACGCTCACCCCGGGAAGCCGGCAATCCTTTTGCGACCGGCAAAGAAAACAGTCTTCCCGGGGGCCTGGATGCAAAAATCGGTTTGGGCGGGAACCTGACCATGGACGTGACCGTGAACCCGGATTTCGGCCAGGTCGAAGCCGACCCTTCGGAAGTGAACCTGACCGCCTTTGAGACCTTTTTTTCCGAGAAACGGCCCTTCTTCATCGAGGGGAAAAACATTCTCGATTACCGAATCATGTTCGGCGACGGGCCCAATGCCAATGACCGGCTGTTTTACTCGCGCCGCGTCGGCCGAGCCCCGCAAAACAGTCCGGATCTAGGTGATGGCGAGTATTCGAACGAACCGGACAAGACCTCGATTTCCACCGCTTTGAAACTCACCGGAAAGACGCAGAGCGGGCTTTCCGTTGGCCTGCTGAACGCTGTCACCCAAAAGGAATCGGCCGAAATCGACCTTAATGGCAGTCGCAGACACGAAGTTGTGGAGCCGTTGACCAACTACTTCGTCGGCAGGCTGCAGCAGGACTATCACGATGGAGATACCCAAATCGGGGGCATGGTAACCGCGCTCAACCGCGATTTGCCGCAGAACCTGCGCGGCTCGATGAACAGCGCCGCCTATTCGGGTGGGCTCGACTTCAAACACCAGTGGTCGGATAAAACCTACTCGATCGACTTCCGCGTCGCCTTCAGTCAGGTGCGGGGCTCCACGGCTGCGATTCGCGCCGTTCAGGAGGCGCCGCAGCGCTACTTTCAGCGTTCCGATGCCCGCCACGTTCGCGTCGATACAACGCGCACTTCCCTGTCAGGCCACGGTGGACTGCTGAGTTTTAACCGGAGCGGCAACAGTCGCTGGCGGGCTTCTGTCGGCATGATGTGGCGTTCTCCCGGGCTAGAACTTAACGACATGGGGTTCCTGCGGCAGGCGGATCGCGTGCTGCAATGGTCATGGCTCGGTTACCGGCTGAACAACCCGGTCGGTATTTTCAGAAAACTGCGATTGAATTTCAACCAGTGGGCCGGTTGGAATTATAACGGAACCGCTCTGTTCAAAGGCGGCAACATCAACGGTGGCGGCCAGTTCAAGAATTACTGGTTTTTCTGGATGGGCATCGGTCGCGAGACCGCAGGCCTTTCCGTAAGCGAACTGCGCGGCGGTCCCGCCATGAAACAGACCGGGGAACTGAACCAGTGGTTTCATCTGTCCACCGATGAGCGCAAGTGGTACCAGTTTTCCCTCAACGGCGGAAATGGTTGGGCGGACGACGGGGGCTCACGCAGTCGCCGTTTGAGCATGGCGCTGAACCTGCGTCCCGTCGATGCGATGCGCATTCAGGTTCGGCCGTCATACGATTTCAACCTCAGCGATTTGCAGTACATCGATACCGTCGAGAATCAGGCCGGGGAGGACCGCTACATCTTCGGCCGTCTCAACCAAAAGACGCTGGCCGTAACTTTGCGGCTCGACTACAGCATTACGCCCGATCTTTCTATCCAGTATTATGGCCAACCGTTCTATTCGGCCGGCCGCTACAACGACTTCAAGAGCATCACCAGGCCCAGAGCAGTCGCGTATGGCGACCGATTCTACCGCTTCGGCAGCAGCGATGCCGGTCTGGTGGAAACCGCAGATGGCCGGCAACTGGATCTTGTCCGCGATTCGGCCGGTCCCATTGGACAGCGGCTCGACAACCCGAATTTCAGCTTCCGCGAGTTCCGTTCAAATCTCGTTCTGCGCTGGGAATACAGGCCGGGGTCGACGCTTTTTCTGGTCTGGACCCAGGACAGGAACGGCGACGACGACAATGGCCGGTTTTCATTCTCGCGCGGGGTCAACAGCCTTTTCAACGACGATGCGACCAACGTTTTCCTGGTCAAATTCAACCGCTGGTTTACGCTATAGAGAGATTGTGGCACTGCCGCTGGAGCACCGCCTTCTTCTCGCCGGCGCCAGGCCAGAATCTTCTTGACATTCCGCCGAATTTACGATACCTTCTGCGTTCATGAGAAACAGCGGATCGCTCGGAGAGCCGGGCTTTGGCGGTAGGAGCCGCATTGAATCTTACCTGACGCCATGCATTCGCGCCAGCGCGAAAGCGTCTGCTTACCAACACAAGTAGCCAGCAACCGGGAGTCCGGAGTGCCGCGGCGCTGATTCCACTGTAAGGCGGGCGGCCCAACCACCACGAAATCATCAAGGGAGTAACTTGTTATGGAGCACTACCGTTCGGATGCATTCAAGGAATTAGCGAAGCTTGGCGTCAAGAATGTAAACAACGTTTTCTGGAATCTGACCACACCGGCGCTATACGAATACGCCATTCGGCGCCTCGAAGGCCACATTTCGCACCTGGGACCGTTTGTGGTTCGAACTGGCCACCACACCGGACGGGCGCCAAACGACAAGTTTATCGTTCGCGAGCCCTCCAGCGAAAAGAATATCTGGTGGGGCGCCGTTAACCGAGAGTTCGACGCGGAGCACTTCCAGCGTCTCTACCATCGCCTGCTGGCCTACCTGCAGGGCAAGGATATTTTTATTCAGGACTGTTTTGCCGGCGCCGATCCCAAGTATCGGATTTCGGTGCGGGTTCTCACCGAGAAGGCGTGGCACAGTATTTTCGCGCGCAACCTCTTCATCACGCCTTCACACGAGCAGATGGCCGCTTTCAAGCCGGACTTCACCATCGTCAACGTGCCGCGGTTTCATGCGATTCCCGAGGTCGATTCGACCGCTTCCGAAGCGTTCGTGATCGTCAATCTTGCCGAGAGGTTGATTCTCATCGGCGGCACCAGCTACGCCGGCGAAATAAAGAAGTCAATTTTCACCATTCTGAACTACCTGCTGCCAATCGACGCCAACGACCGCGGCGAAAAAGTCTTGTCCATGCACTGCTCCGCCAACGTTGGCAAGAAGGACGACGTCGCCATCTTCTTCGGGCTTTCCGGCACCGGCAAGACGACGCTTTCGGCCGATTCGAAGCGCGGCTTGGTCGGCGATGACGAGCACGGCTGGAGCGATACCGGCGTCTTCAATTTCGAAGGCGGCTGCTATGCAAAAGCCATTCGGCTGTCGAGCGAATCCGAGCCGGAAATCTACGAGACCACACGCAAGTTCGGCACGATTCTGGAGAATGTGGCGCTTGATACTGAAACCCGGCGCCTGGATCTCGATGACGCGTCTCTGACCGAGAACACCCGCGCGGCCTACCCGATAACGCATATCCCCAACGCCGTGATTCCCGGCATTGCCGGCCATCCTAGAAATATTTTCATGCTCACCGCCGATGCGTTCGGCGTGATGCCGCCCATCGCCAGATTGACGCGCGAACAAGCCATGTACCATTTTCTCTCCGGTTACACGGCGAAAGTGGCAGGCACAGAAAAAGGCCTGGGCAGCGAGCCGCAGGCAACCTTCAGTACCTGTTTTGGCGCGCCGTTCATGGCTTTGCATCCGACCGTTTATGCCGAACTGTTGGGCGAAAAGATGGCGGAGCACAACGTCGATACCTGGCTCGTCAATACCGGCTGGACCGGCGGCCCGTACGGAGTGGGCAGCCGAATGAAGCTTGCCTACACGCGTGCGATGGTGACTGCAGCGCTCGATGGAACGCTGGCCGGCATCGAAACCGAGATCGATCCGGTATTCGGAGTGCATGTCCCGAAGTCTTGCCCAAACGTGCCGGATGAAGTGCTCCGGCCGAGAAATACCTGGAAGGACAAGGACGCCTACGATGAGTATGCGCGCAAGTTAGCCTCGATGTTCCGGGATAATTTTCAACAATTCGAAGGCAGCGTGTCCCCAGAGGTCCTGGCCTCCGGTCCGAAGTAGGGTCCACCGCCAGCCGGTGGGCGTCTCAGCAGAGGTTTTTCCGTGCCGAGAAAAATAACCATCGAAGACGCTTTCCGTGTCGCCAGAATGGCGGCCGAAGACATCGAGCGCTGGCTGCATTCGTTTGAAGAGACGGTCTCCGTGGTCAATGTGGAGGCGCTGCCCGAATATCAGGCGCTCGACATCGATCTGATCTGGACCACGCAAAAGCGCACATGGAAGCTCGAAATCAAGGGCGACCGCTGGCACGGGACAGGCAATTTCTTCTTCGAGACCGACAGCAATCGCGAGCGCGGCACACCCGGGTGTTTCATGTACACCGCGGCCGACTATCTCTTCTACTATTTTGTGACCCCCGCGGAGCTGTACTGTCTGCCGATGCCAGCCACGCGGGAATGGTTTCTCGCCAACCTGCAAAGATTCCGGCAGCGCGAGACGACAACGCCTGTGCCGGGCGGCACGTACACTACAGTCGGCCGGCTCGTTCCCATCCGCGTGGTGCTGGCCGAAGTCTCCGGCGTGCGTCACGTGAAGCTGCGGCAACGAGGCGAGGGCGGCTCGCAGGCAGCACCATCCAGATAGTTCCTTACTGCCTCAACTCTGCTGCAACTTTAGCTGATGTGGGCCGTCTATTGAGAAAGACCCTTGCAAGGACAAACGACAGGAGTGGTGTAATGCTTATTTTGGGCTTATCGGGTGTGGCCGCGTTGGCAGGGATAGTCTACGCTGTCTCTCTGTGGCAGGACGAAAAACGCCGGCAAAAGTGGAGGCAAAACTCCCGCGCCGTGCGCATAAAGGGATAGAAAAGAGCCCTTGGATGTCAGAAAGGCCCGAACACCGGCAAGGTGTTTGGGCCTTTCTTTGTTACAGATCGTTTGTGGGTATCGGTAATCAGGCCGGCGCGGCAAACGCCTGCATGTGCCAGCTTTGTTCCATCGGTACTTCCCAGTGGCCGGCCCGCAGTTCTGCCATCGTTGCCACGACATTGTTGAAAACGACGGTGTTCGCGTCCACTGCCGTGGTGGCTACCAACTCCCGAAATTCAGCCCTGCCGCAGCATCTGATGCTGCCTTCCCCATTGCGATAGTAAACGTTGGTCGAATTGCCGACAAACCGGCAGCCGGTTTCAGTTTCGAATTCGCGGAGATTGTGGACCAGATGGTCGATCGAGCAGCCCGATGGTTTGGTTACGGTGTCGTCAATCGCGACGAGAATGAACTGATTGTACCGCATTTCCCAGCCGGAGCGCAAGTCCCGCTTGTGGGCGGTCCACTGCTGCATGAATGGGCTCATCCGCTGGCTTAACCGTTCGGCCTCATTTTCGGTCAACGGGCATTCCGCCGCGTATATCCACACGCGGGCGGAATCTGGAAGTTGGTCGAAATTTATAACACTCATCTTCTAACTCCTTACATTATGGCATTAGTGCGCCATTGTTAATATCGAATGTTTGTCCGGTGATCGATAGCTGTTCGTTCGAAAACAGAAACGCAGCGACATTGGCGATCTCCGACGGTGCGCTCATGCGGTTCAACGGCACTTGCGCCATTTGCTGCCGGTAGGTCTCTTTATAGGAGCGGCCGATGGTTTCCGCCAGTTGTTGAATTCCCTGCGATGCCATATCGGTTTCGACCCAGCCCGGGCAAATGGCATTTACCAGAATACGTTCCCGCGCAAACTGCACGGCCCAGGAGCGCATGAGGCCGAGCATCCCGGCTTTGGACGCGCAATACGCCGGATAGTTCGGCACACCAAGTCGCGCAAGGATCGAGGAAATCAACACGATGTGACGCGTGCCGGCCTTGCTTTGACGCAGGTAGGGCAGGCATTCGTTGACCAGCACGTACGTTCCGGTCAGATTCGTTGACACTACTTCATTCCAGCGGTCGCCCTCGCCGTAGTGGTTCTCGCCTCCGATGCCGGCGTTAGCAACC
>CAZTNL010000202.1:0-4362 GCA_964614885.1 uncultured Calditrichaceae bacterium
ACTCCCTGGCAATCCTGTACCCTATGTCCAAAAATTTACCGTCAGTGGTTTTGATGACGTTCGCCTTGGTGATCAAGGTCACTCTGTCGATGCCGTTGTTCTTGGCGTACTCGAAAGCCATGCGGATGATTCGCTCGGTGCCCGGCGAAGTGGCAACGGTAAAATCGATGGCCAGATCGTCGGTTATATTAAGACCGCTGCTTCCGAGCGCGTAGCTGCCTTCGGTGTTTTCTCTGAAAAAAACCCAGTCGATGCCTTCCTTCGGCACTTTGACGGGCCGGACATTTGCGAAGAGCTCCAACTCTTTGCGCAGGGCCACGTTGGCGCTCTCCACGTTGGGCCACGGGTCGCCTTTGCGCGGCGTTGTGGTCGGGCCTTTGAGCGTGACGTGGCACTTCCTGATCTCCTTGAGCACGTCGTCCGGAATGGCCTTGCCAACTTCCGCCCGCTTTTCTATAGTCAATCCTTCAATCACGCGGAATTCGACTTTTCCCGCCGCGGCTTCATCTTTCAGCATGAAATGGAGGACGCGCTGCGCCCCCGCGGCGATGAACGGCCCAATCCCGTCACCACCGATTATGCCGATTATGATTGGCTTCAAGGTCGAAAAGTCCGTCCATTTGCTACCGGTCTTCATGCGTTCGATGCGCTCGAGTTGCGAAGCCATCAGCTCGCCAAAGTACTCCTTGGCGTTTCTTAGATCCTCCAATGCAATCTCCTTCTTCATATTGAGTGAATCAAAAATTCCCGGCAAAAAGGTTGCGCCGTTGCAAAAATTACGCTAATTTTACTGCTTGTATTTACTTTAGGTTAATATAGTATTTCCACCTATAGTCGCAAGTGAAAATTCTGACAGAAACACCTGAGATTAAGCAGGGGACGCGCTCCGGCAGCGGCTGCGCTGTGCAATAACCGGAACCATGAAAACGAGCACTCTAATCCAACTTATTTGCTCCGATCTGACGGAACTGGACAAGTACGTCGTTTCCATCATCGGAGGCGGCGGCAAGTCGACGCTCATGGAACACCTCAGTCGCAAGCTAAGTCGCCGAAATATGAAAGTGATCATTACCTCGACGACGAAATTTCAGGCGCCACCGGGCGTGGCTCTCGTATTTCAGAACGGCAACTCCAACTATCTCAGAGAGTCTGAAACGCTGTTGAGGGAACTGAATACCATCGCCATAGCGAGCGACCACTACACCGACAAAAGCAGGCTGCTGGGCGTCAACCGGCAGGCGATCCCCGACATCCGCCGGCTGGCTGAACTCACGCTCATCGAAGCGGACGGCTCAAGACAGCGCGGACTCAAGACGCACAAGGAGCACGAACCGGTCATTCCGACATGCACGCAGCGCACCATCGTGGTCGTCAGCGCCGAAACGGTTGGGCAGCCACTCGACGACACCCACGTACACCGCGCAGAGCTGTTTTCCGAGAAATGGGGCCTGCCGCTGGGTACAACCCTGACACCTGAAATCATGGCGCGGGAACTGCTGTCACCCTACGGATATCTGAAAAACGTACCCATCCATTCGGAAATAACATTTTACGTGAACAAAGCGGACAGGAATGCAATTGGGGGAAAACTGTTGGCTGAGAAGCTGGCGAAAGGCTCGGAACACGACGTCTTTCTCGGAAGCTTGAAAAACCGGCGGCTCAAGCGTATTTCACACCACCCTAATTGAGGTCACAGAACGCGTTGTTTCCGCTCGCTCAAAAAGAGCACCTAATCATTCCGGCTCACATCGACCACCTGGCCAATCTGCGCGAGTTCATCGTTCAGATCGGGCAAAAGTACGGCTACAGTCACAAGCTGGTCAACGCTTTTAAACTCGCCGTCGACGAAGCCGCCACCAATATCATCGAACATGCCTACGGCGACCAGGGTGGCTACATTACGGTGCAGGCAGTCATCCGTCGCAATGCCCTCACGATCAACCTGACGGACCAGGGCGCCTACTTCGACCCCAACTGGCTCGCTGCGCCCGACCTGCAGCAGCATGTCGAGCACGGCAAGAAGGGCGGGCTCGGCATTTTCATGATGCGCAAGCTCCTCGACGACGTAAGCTACGACAAAACAGAGGCCGGCAACCGGCTCAGCCTCACAAAAAACGACCCAAGCAGAAAGGGATTTCTTCACCTCAAGCGGCTCTGGGAACTGCCGCCCACCCTCCGATTCAAATACTTTGCGCAGGCTGTATTTCTCGTGACTCTGGTCAATGCGGCCGGATTTGCCTATTTCTATTTCAACTCCGGGAACGAAAGCCAGCTGGCGCTCGACCGGCTCGGAAAGCAAATCAGCAGACAAATCTCAGAGCAAATCGGAGCGGTCAACGCCTCGCTGCTCAACGGGCCGGACGGGCTTTCATACGTTCAGGGTCTTACCGAACCCGTGCGTGCCGAGCACGAGGAATCGGTCTTTGCCATATCACTCGAGGACAGCCTCGGATATGTCGGTTGGTCCACGGTCAAAAACCAGCTGACTCAACATTTTTCCCGCCCCGAAAATGCGACTTTACGCAAACCGGATGTCTACGAGTACGCGCTGGATAACGGCGTCGATGTCGTAGAATATCAGCGCCCTATTTCGCGCTCTGACCGGCCGGTTGCTTTTCAAAAAGTCCATGTTTTTCTGACCAGGAGCTACGAACAGCACCAATTGTCACAAATCCGGCTCCGCTATCTGAAGACCGCATGTATTGCGCTTGGCGCCAGCTATATCCTCCTCGCCTTCGTCAGCTACCTGCTTTCTTATCCGGTCAGAAAGCTCAACGAGTGGATTCGGGCCGCGCGCAAGGGTGACGTCAGCGGCTATCTCGATGTGGACGCCTCCTCCGGCATCGGTGAAATCGCGCAGGCTTTCAGCGATATTGCGGATGAGATCGGCAAGTCACAGAAGCATCTGGCCCGGAGCGAACGCATCGAAAAAGAGATAAAGATCGCTCAGGACATCCAGGAATCGTTGCTGCCGACCTCGGTCCCTACCCTTGAGACGCTTGATATCGCCGCACGCTACGAAGCGGCCGAATCGGTTGGCGGCGACTACTACGACTTCATCGAGGTCGACCAAAACCACCTCGGCATCGTGCTCGCCGACGTTTCCGGAAAAGGCGTGCCCGGCTCCCTCATTATGACGATGGTACGGACGGCGCTGCGAACCGAAGCCCGTGGCGCCACAGATGCCGCCGATGTGCTCATTCGCGTCAACGATTTTGTCAAGAACGACATGAAGAGCGGCATTTTCGTCACCATGCTCTATCTGATCGTCGATACGCGGAGCCACGCGGTCAGCTTCGCCAATGCCGGACACACGCCGTTGATCGTCCATCGCGGCAGAACAGGCCAGACGTACTATTTGAACCCGGATGGTTTTCCGGTCGGGCTGAAACTGCCGGGAGAGCAGACCTTCGAAGACAGCATCAAGTCGGAAAAACTGCGTATCGAAGCCGGGGACACGCTCCTCCTCTACACCGACGGTGTAACTGAAGCCATGAACGACAAGCAGGAGGCGTTCGGCAAGGAGCGGCTGCTCCAGTTCATAAGGAAGCAAAAAGAGGCACGGCTCGACGATTTCTGTGAAAAGCTGCGGCACGAGATCTACTCGTTCCGGGAGAACCTCCCGCCCCAGGACGATATCACCTTCGTTGCCATTCGTGCGCACGCCAGCCTCGATGAGGACGCAGTTACCGAGCCCATGATCGAGGAAGGAATGTCGCTCGAAAGTCGCTTCCTCAGTCAGGAAAGCGTCACTCAAATCCTTGACGTTGTGGCACAGCACCCCGAGTATGACGCCAGCGACATCAGTGAAGCGCTCAACAGTGAGCCATACGGCTTCACCGTCATCGAGCCGGGAAGAATTCAAGCGGAATTGCTGCGACAAAACATCGCAACCAGGCCGAAACGCCGGGACTTCATAAAATCGGTCGAAGCGCAAACGCGCAACCTTGAGCCCCCGGCCACGCCCAAGCTGACTTTGAGCGGTGACATAAAACTGGAAGACAGTCTTCCTGAACCGGAGACAGCGAAACCCGAAAAGCCGGCAAAAAAGAAGCGCAAGAAGAAGAAACCCAAACGCTCACTCAGAAAGAAAAAGCAGGCTGCGACCGCACCTGAGAAGACAGAGCCGGTTGCCCCAATCGAAGCCCCGTCCGGGCAACCCGATGAGACCGATGAAGCCCATTTCGTTCTCGGCGAGTTCATCGACGAGCTCTTTGCGAAAACAGAAGAACAAGATGCGAGCGCCCTGGAGGCGCAGAAGGAAGTTCGCCGGCCATCGGACCCGGAGGCGCAGGCTGAGCCTGTGGCGGGCAACGGGCCCGAAACGCCGGCGACAGAGGAGGAGCCGGAAATCGTCGATCT
>CAZTNL010000202.1:4462-6039 GCA_964614885.1 uncultured Calditrichaceae bacterium
CGGGCAACGGGCCCGAAACGCCGGCGACAGAGGAGGAGCCGGAAATCGTCGATCTGTTCTCGGACGATGACCTTTCCGACTCGCTCGTAGATTCATTGCTCGATGGCCTCACCAAAGAGACGCCTGAGGCGAAAGCGGCTGACGGAAGTGGGGTTCAGGTCGCCGAAACGCTGGAAAACATAGAACCTGCTACCGACGCAACGCCCGCCGCAGAAACAGCCACCCCAGCCTCCGGCCCGTCGGATGAAGAGCAGCCTGAACCACCGCTCCTTACGCAGGAAAGGGCCACGCCAGAAGCGGGTGAAGAAGCAGATCCGGAGAGGACGCCTCCTGTGCCGGTGGGCGATGAGTCGAATGAAGCGGACACAGATCTTGCCGAGCAATCGGTGCAGATCGAAGCTCCTGAGCCGGACGCTGCCAACCTGCCAGAAGTGGTGCAGGAGACAGAAGCACAGCCCCTCCTGCTCGCCCCACCCGCAGCAGAGGAGCACACCGACGAAAAGATTGGTCAACCGGAGTCCACTGGTGAGCGTTCTTCGGTGTCGCCCGAAGCCGCTGTTGCCGCCCCGCCAGCCGGCACCACTCCGGAAGTGGCGGACGGACAGGCAGCGCCGGTCACGCCGGTTCACGATTCGGGCGAACTCAGCGGCGCCGAAGACGCAGATGAACCTGAAGCGGCCGTGGCGGAGCAGACGGCTGACTCGGGGAATGATGCCGAGGATTCGCAGGCAGCTTCCACAAAGCCTCCAATCGAGCAGGAAACGCCCGGCGACGACAAACCCATCCCGGCAGTCTCTGCCGGACCCGAAGCGGCCGGGCCCCAAGGCGATGCGGGTCCGGGTCTGGACAAGTCATTGCTTCCCAGCTTTATCTTCACGAAAATCTTCACCGAGAAACCGGAAGCAGAGGAGGCCAGCGAGGCCAACGGGGATGCGCGCGTGCTCACGGAAGCCACTCCCGCAGAATCGGACGACAGAGAAAACCGGGAGGCCTCCCCGGCAGCTGAAGTCAATGCGGATACCCCAACGACGGCACCCGACGCAGCAGCTGAAACGCCAGATATACCCACTCCGGTATCCGAACCAGCGACAAAAGCCGACGAGCCGGCACCGGTCTCCGAAATTCATGAAGCGATCGCGGCGGTCTCTATCAATAAGGTCGAGGTCACATGGCAGCCGCAAACAGAACTCGACTGGCCGGAACTGATCAGTCACGAAATCGAGGACAAGTACAGACGCGACCCCAGGCGATGGCGCCGCCCCAGGAAAAACGGCACGGCCGCGGCCGAAACCGTCGGAGCAGCCGGGCAACACGGCGCGCCGGCGCCGATATCCGCCCTGCAAACACCGACCGGGACAACCGACTCCCGGTCAAGTGCAACGGCTTCCAGCAGCGCGCACATAGAAACGACAGCGAACAGTGGGCCTGGCACCACCCACGACCCGGTCAACGTGCCGAAAAGCGAAATACCTGCGACCGCAGACGTTACTCCGGATGAAAGCGCCGAAGTTACATCTGACACTGCGGCTCTGCCTCTAGTCACATCTCAAACGACGGAGATTGAGGTCACAACAGAG
>CAZTNL010000203.1:0-6030 GCA_964614885.1 uncultured Calditrichaceae bacterium
GAAGTCGAAGAAATCTGGCTGCCCTTCCCGGACCCGTTTCCGAAAAAGCGCAACACCAAGTGGCGCGTCACTTCTCCATCTTTTCTCGAGGCGTATCAACGAATCCTCCGCCCTGGCGGCAAAATTCACCTGAAAACCGATGACCCGGCATTCTTTGAGTACTCCCTCGAAACACTCATTCTATTGCGCTTGCCCGTTTACCAGAAGTGTGAGGATATTTATGCCGCCGGATTGGAGGGCGCAGTTACTGAAATTCAAACAAAGTACGAGGAACGCCATCTGGCGGATGGAAAACGGATCATGTACATCTGCTTCGGGTTTGATGCCGGCGACTTCACGGGTTCGTGATTTAACCTGTAACTCAGTCAGAATTTCATACTCCACTCGTTCATTTTTTCAGAGATGATGGCACGATGTCATCCGCGGTCTGCCACACATGACACGATGTGTGGCGTTATCTTTCACTTTGGCCGATTTTCGTTTTGGCACACCCTTTGCTAAATGAGCGCGTGAAAAGTGAAATCATTAGCTTTTAAGTAACAATTACTTAGGAGGTGTCAAAATGTTGGTCAAATTCAATCCTTTCGGTTCAGTCGTCGCTCGCGATCCTTTTTTCGATGACTTCTTCCCGACGACTCAAACGAGCTTCGATCCACGCATTGATGTGAAAGAGGACGAAAAGGAATTCGTCGTGCGCGCCGAGCTCCCCGGGCTGAGCAAGGATGATTTCAAGCTCACTGTCGAGAACAACGTTCTGACGCTCGAAGGCGAGAAGAAAAACGAGTTCGAGGAAAAACAAGACGGTTACTTCAGAAGTGAGCGCACCTTTGGCGCGTTCAGGCGGTCTTTCCGGCTCACCGACAGCGTCGACCCAAAGAAGATCAAGGCGGAATACGAGCAGGGCGTGCTTAACATCACGATTCCGAAGGCCGAGAAGGCGAAACCGAAGCTCATCGAAGTCAGCGTGAAGTAACGCGCGCGAGCAGTCACGATGTATAAAAGGCTCCGTCACTGAGACGGGGCCTTTTTTAGTTCCAACCAACCCCGTCAGGGATGGAATATTTGTAGAAAAATTCGACCCTCAAGCTCAAAACCCCGAAGGCGTGAAACTTTGTTGCTGCGCAAAATCAAACTTGCCCCCTTTATTTTTGACTTTCAGAGCAGAATTGCTATATTGCCGGCATGAAGAGTTACTTTGAAGCGCCTGGCAAACCATCAGAGGATCAGAGCAACGCGCAAAAAAAGGAAGTTCCGCGGCCGGAGCAGTTTTACCAGCGTGGACTAGGGATGGCGAAAGAAGTCAAAGGCCTTCTCAAGCAGGAGTATTTCAGCGATCTAGTCGCTTTTCTTCGCGCCAATGACCACACTCTGAGCGTGCAAGGCGCCACGATTCACTTGGCCCGTGAATTCGGTTTCTGCTACGGAGTCGACCGGGCCGTCGACTATGCGTACCAGACCCGCGAGAAATTCCCGGATCGCAGGATTTTTATTACCGGCGAAATCATTCACAACCCGTTCGTCAACAAGCGCCTCACTGAAATGAACATCCGCTTCCTGAGCGGACAATACGCCGGCGCGTTCACCGTGAACGATCTGCAGCCGGAAGACGTGGTGATCTTGCCCGCGTTTGGCGTGTCCATTCAACAGTTTCAGGAGCTGAAGCAGCGCGGATGCGTGATGGTCGATACGACCTGCGGCTCGGTGCTGAATGTCTGGAAACGCGTATCTCACTACGCAGGAAACGGCTTTACCTCGATCATTCACGGCAAGTATTTTCACGAAGAGACGATCGCTACAAGCTCGCAGGCGTTGCGATACGAAAATGGGCGCTACCTGATCGTTCGCGACATGGAAGAGACCCGCCAGGTTTGCGACTATATTTTAGCCGGCAGCGACAAGGCCGCGTTTATGAAACGCTTCGCCAAATCCATGTCGCCGAAGTTCGATCCGGAAAGGGATTTGATGAAAATAGGGGTGGCCAATCAGACAACGATGTTGAGCAGTGAATCGCTTGCCATCGCCGAAGAGCTCAAGGCGGCCATGCTTTCCCGGTTCGGCGAGGAGAAACTGAACGCGCATTTCAAGACTTTCGACACCATTTGCAGCGCCACCCAGGATCGCCAGGATGCCGTCCTCGAGCTGGTGAACCGGTATGATTTGGATATCATGCTTGTCATCGGCGGCTTCAACAGCAGCAATACCAACCACCTCGCTGAGATTTCCTCTGAGTATACGAAAACCTATCATATCGACGACCCGGGTTGCATTTCTGACACCGGTTCGATTCGTCACAAACTGACCGGAAGTCAGGACGTCGTTACCACAGACATCTGGTTGCCGTCGTCCCCGATCAAGGTCGGCATTACGGCCGGCGCGTCAACCCCAAACAACAAAATCGGCGAGGCTATCGAACGGATCATGCAGTTGAAGAGCGTAGATATTTCCGAGGCCGTGCCGGCGGTGGCGCGTACCGATGACGGGGTTACGATAGACGAGTAGGATAACGGTTCTCTTCAACCCAGTCTCATTCTGACAGGTCGTTCTAACCTGATTGCGGAGTGTAATGGAAGATCTCGTACAAGAGTTGCGCCGGCGCGTTACGGGCGAGGTGCGGTTCGACAAATACTCGCGGATTCTCTACAGCACCGATGCCAGTATCTACCAGATCGAACCGCGCGGGGTCGTCATCCCGCGGACGGCCGAGGATATTCAGGCGACCGTCGAGCTGGCGGCGAAATACTCGGTCCCTATCGTGCCACGCGGGGCCGGCACCAGCATCGTCGGCAACTCCATCGGCGCGGGCATCATTCTCGACTGCTCGAAATACCTCAATCACATTCTTGAACTCAATGCCGAAGAACACTGGGTGCGGGTACAGCCCGGTGTCGTTCTGGACCAGCTCAACTCTTACCTGAGCGCCCACAATCTGTTTTTCGGCCCCGACGTTGCGACCAGCAGCCGGGCCAGTCTCGGCGGCATGATGGGCAACAATTCTTCCGGCGCGCGTTCGGTGGTTTATGGCAAGACCCTGGATCACGTCCTGGCTTTGGAGGTGCTGTTGGCGAACGGCGAGACCGCCACACTCGACGCCATGAGCCGTGCGGCCTGGGAGGCGCTGTCGGCCAAAACCTCGTTCCCCGGGCAACTCTACCGGCGCGTGAGTGAGATTGTGCGGGAAAACAAAGACGAGATAGACCGGCGCTTCCCCCGGATCATGCGGCGCGTTGCCGGCTACAACCTGGATGAGTTCGTCCGCCAGGCGCACAACAATCTCGCCAAGCTGGTCGTCGGTTCTGAGGGCACCCTGGCCGTGGTAACCGAAGCCAGACTTAACGTCGTGCCCCTGCCCAAACACCGTCCGCTCGCGATTGTGCACTTCAAAGACCTGTTCGAGGCGCTGGACGCCGTCAGCCCGATCCTCGAGTTCGAGCCGTCGGCGGTGGAGCTTCTCGACCGTAACATCCTCGACCTCACGCGCGGCACGCAGGAGTTCGCCCGCCGGCTGAGCTTCATCGACGGCTTTCCGGCGGCGGTTCTGATCGTCGAATTTCAGGGAACCGAGGCAGCCGAGCCTGCCTCCCGTCTGCGCAAACTTACTGAGTTCCTCAAGTCGAAGAAGATGGGGTACGCCTGCTGCGAAGCGCTGGAACCGGCGCAACAGGCAGATGTCTGGTATATCCGCAAGGCGGGGCTTGGGCTCCTCATGGGCACCCGGGCGCCGCGAAAGCCGGTCGGCTTTGTCGAGGACAGCGCCGTAGCGCCGGAACGCATGCCGGAGTACATCAGGCGTTTCGACGAGATCGTGCACGCCAACGGCACAGAAGCCGCCTACTACGCCCATGCCAGTGTCGGTTGCCTCCACATCCGTCCA
Organism: uncultured Calditrichaceae bacterium; assembly: GCA_964614885.1. Taxonomy (GTDB): domain Bacteria; phylum Zhuqueibacterota; class Zhuqueibacteria; order Oceanimicrobiales; family Oceanimicrobiaceae; genus JAJDAG01. The sequence continues at coordinate 3,872 of CAZTNL010000203.1, forward strand.
AAACTCAACCTGAAGGATTCAGCCGATGTAGGCGCCATGGCCAAAATCGCCGACGAGGTTAGCAGCCTCGCGTTGGAGTTTGGCGGAACGATCAGTGGCGAGCACGGAGATGGCCTGGCGCACAGTTGCTGGAACGAGAAGATGTTCGGAGCGCAGATCTATCAGGCGTTCCGCGAGGTGAAACAGGCCTTCGACCCGAAAAACATTCTGAACCCGGGAAAGATCGTCGACGCACCTTTCCTGACCGAGCATTTCAGGCCGCAACCGAAAAATACGCTCTCCGGCCTGAAAACGGGCATGGATTTTACCGCAGAGGGCGGTCTCTCCGGCGCGATCGAGCTTTGCAATGGCAACGCCTTTTGCCGGAAGAAAGGCGGCGGCACCATGTGCCCGTCCTACATGGTGACGCTGGAAGAGGAACATTCCACCCGGGGCCGAGCGAATGCGCTCCGCGCCATTTTGACCGGGCGCTTGCCAGAAAGCGCTCTCAGCGATCCGCGCCTTCTGGAAGTGTTCGACCTCTGTATCGGTTGCAAAGGATGCAAAGGAGAGTGCCCGACAAATGTCGACATGGCCAAGCTCAAGTATGAGTTTCTGCACCAATACCATCAGGCGAATGGGATCTCCTGGCGCGACCGGCTCTTCGGACACATCGAGACGCTCAACAAGCTCGGTTGCGCCACAGCGCCGCTCTCCAACCTGCTCCTGGGCGCAGCGCCGGTGCGCTGGCTGCTGGAGCGCTTCCTGGGCATCAGCCGCAGGCGCGCGATGCCTCCCTTTTCCAGAGAGACTTTTAGCCGCTGGTTTGACAATAGGTCGCCGTTGGAAAAAGCCGGCCACGAGCAGGTCATCCTGTTCAACGACACATTCATGACTTACAACACTCCGGAGGTCGGACGGGCTGCCGTCAAAGTGCTGGAAGCTGCGGGCAAAAGGGTTGTGTTGCCGAAAAAACGCTGCTGCGGCCGCCCTTTCATTTCACGGGGAATGCTGGATGAGGCGAAGGCCTGCGCCGAGTTTAACGTGGCCCAACTCTATCCGTACGCGAGTTCGGGCATGGCGATCGTCGGCTGCGAACCCAGCTGCATCCTGACTTTTCGCGACGAATACCCGGACCTGCTTGACGACGACCGCGCGCGTGTCGTTGCCGAACGGACGTTTCTGCTGGAGGAGTACCTTGAGACCATAGCAAAAGATGGAGAAAGCGCCCTGAAGCTGAGACCTGCGCAGGCACCACTTCTGCTGCACGGGCACTGCCACATGAAAGCGCTGGCCGGCCTGGAGGCAACCACCCGGTTTCTTAAAATGATTCCAGAGGCCAAAGTCGAGGTGGTGGATTCCGGGTGTTGCGGCATGGCAGGTTCTTTCGGGTTCGAACGCGAGCACTACGAGATCTCGATGGCGATGGGACGGCGCAGTCTATTCAGCGCCGTGGAAGAGGCGCCGCCGGAAAGCCGGATCGTAGCGCCGGGAGTCTCGTGCCGCCAGCAAATTCAGGCGGGAACCGGCAGGAGCGCCAGTCACCCGGTCGAAATCGTCGCCGAACATCTGGCCGGTTAGACCGCCGTACAGCCCGGCGCGGGTAACGCTTCTCTGCGCGTATCGCTACCGGGTCTCCGGCTTCAAGATCACCCCTTTGTTCTCCCGACCATTCATTTTTACTGTGATAGGCGATTCGAATCGCAGGTGGCACACGAACTTCTTTTTTGTGATCGGTGCGCATTGTCCCAGCCAGTCCCAATCGAGGAGAGCGTCAGCCATGTTCGAGGTCACGGTGAAGTAACCGATGCGAAACGATGTCAGGTTGTGGAAAAAGTGAGATCCCTGCGAGGGGGCCACGCTCATGTCGTCGAAGCCGGCCTCAACAATGACTCTTGCGCCCGATATTTGCTCCCACTTTACCGGAATGCCGAGGAACGGATCCAGCGATCCCCAGCGGCCGACGCCCACGAGAAGGTACGGGCGGTTCTGTTTGATCAGGCGCTGGTTGAGCTGGCTGACTTCGAGAGCGGCCTCGCGGCTGCGCATGCGGTCGAAGGTCTCCGGCCGGATACAGACGATGTCGCGGATATAATCGACGACGCCGTTGCCGAGCACCATATTGCTGCGACAGAAAACGCGCGCCCGCTCCACTTCATTGACATCCAGCGTCTCCAGTT
>CAZTNL010000204.1:0-5980 GCA_964614885.1 uncultured Calditrichaceae bacterium
CGCGCACCCGGCATTCCTCCGAGATCGGACCGCCTCGCTCGGAGCGCAGGAGTCTGGTAAAGAGGGAATCGTGGTCAGGAATGAATGATTTCACCGGTTGGCCAGTCATGTCATCCGGAGCGCAGCCCATAAACTGGCGCGCCAACTGGTTGGCAAATGTTATATTGCCATGCAAGTCGGTAGTTACGATCATCAGCGGGCACGTTTCCACAAGGTTGAGGAGAAACGCGCTGGATCGCTCTCTGCTTGTTCGGCTTTTCCGGTCCCGCGCCAGATCATGGGTCATCATGATATTGCGGAGAACGTTCAGGAGTTCTTTGCCGCCAAAAGGTTTTTCCAGGTAGGCCGACACGCCTGAATTGATGATTTCTCTTATTCGCTTGTTTGAGTGGCTCGCCGCGGTGAGCATCACAACCGGCAACCTGGCGGCCTGGCCGGGTTGTTTGCGAAGTCGTCTGTAGGTCTCAACGCCGTCCATACCCGGCATGCGATGATCGAGAATGATCAAAGATGGATTCTCTCTTACCGCCAATTCAAGCCCCTCTTTTCCGGAAAAGGCAGAAATGACGCGGTAGCCGGCTTTCGAAAGGACTACGCTGACCTGCTCATGGATGGCGCGATCGTCGTCAATTATTAAAACAGTCTGCGTCGTCATCCCGAAAGTTAAGGTAGGTCTGATTGTAAATCTTGCGGGCGATTTCCCTGCTGTTTTCGGCAATGGCGCCCAACTTCGGCTCGTCAAACGCGTTCGGCATGAGGTGCCCTAAATTGAGAACTCCGATAATGCGATTGTTCATTTCCAGAGGCATCGAGAGATATGAGCGCACCGGATTGAGGCCATGCCGGCTGCCGCGATGGATGTCCGGCAGGTAGATGACCTTGCCCTTCTGCGCAACCCAGGCTGATAGTCCAGCTCCCATTGGAAAATTGATTGCGCTAATGAAATCAATGCCGTCGCCTCTCTGCGCAACCTCCGTGAGGCTTTGGGTGTTTAGTTCATACACGAACAAACTTCCTGACTCGAACTGCACGGTCTTGCTCAATTCGTCGAAAAAGGTGTTGAATCTATTTTCCCAGAGGCTGTCGTCGAAGCGATTTCGCGTAGAATAAGAAGTAGTCGAGTAGGCGGTTTCCATCGTGTTCAATTTATCACCTCACATGCTAGTGCGCCCTTCAGGTTTTCAATGGCCTTACTGTGGATCTGCGACACACGCGATTCCGTAATACTCAGAACCTGCCCGATTTCCTTCAGAGTCAGTTCTTCATAATAGTAGAGGGCCATAACGATTTTTTCCTGCTCATTCAGTTCTTCGATCGCTTTAACGAGCAACCCTTTCATCTCCATGGTCTCAAGGGAACTCAAAGGGTTGTCAGAGTGTTCATTTTCTAATAAATCGTACATCGAGGTCACTTGTTCGCTATCCTCTACCCTGCTTCCATCCAGAGATAAAAGGGAGGCCTTCGAGAGTTCCCGCAGAACGGTTCCATACTCTTCGATATTCATATCGAGTTCCTCGGCGATTTCGTGGCCGGTCGCCGATCTTCCCAAACCCTTTTCCAGGCGCTCGCTTGCTCTTTCCACCATGCGCGCTTTCGACCTCAAGGAACGCGGCGCCCAATCCAGTGTTCGGAGCTCATCCAGAATGGCTCCTTTAATACGCGGCAGTACGAAAGTCTCGAACTTGACGCCTTGCTCGGGATTGAATCTCTCGAGCGCGCCGATGAGCCCCATGACGCCCGCGCTCAACAAATCGTTGTAGTCCACGCAGGTGGGCAGGGTGAACATCATTTTGCCGGCGATGTATTTTACCAGGGGCAGGTACGTCACCAGCAAGCGCTCACGCGTCTTCATGCTGTGATGGGTTGTGTATTCTTGCCAGAGGTGGTGATTGGAAGATGCTTTCATGCTACTACTCCAAACTTCGTACTGGATTTCACATTCCTGAAAGGTCGAATCGATTGAGCTCGCCGCGTATTTCGCAACATCCATGCCAGCCGTATTTCCCAGTAATTCTTAGATTATTGCGTTTGTTCTGTGTGTGAAAGGAAGGCCACCGGGGCGTATAATAACAGATGCTTATGGGCAGTGACGCGGAAGCGGGCAACCTAATTCACGGTTGCTGGCTGGGTTTCTTGGTGATTAAGGTTGGGGCTTCAGGTCGGCAGAATTTGCCGGTTGAAGAACAATATTTCCTAGCGGGAGTTGCCGGTCGATTTCGGCTGTGCGGCGCGATACTCCTGCAGCTTGTTTCGGAGGGTTCTGACGCTGATACCGAGTTTGTCGGCCGCCCAGGTCCGGTTTCCGCCCTGCTCGGTCAGGGTCTGCAGGATAAGTCGTTTTTCCATTTCACGGAGGGTCATACCGGCTGGTAGCGGCATATTCTCCTGGCGGCTGCTTTCTTCACCCGGCGTGTCCAGGCCAAGGAGGAGGTGCTTGGCTTCGATGCGGCTTTCGTTGCACATTACTACGGCGCGCTCGATCGTGTTTTCCAGCTCCCTGACGTTTCCGGGCCAATCATGTTCCATGAGCTGCGCCAGCGCTCTTTCCCCGATAGACTTGATGCGAGCCTTATTGCTCTTTGAGTACTTCTGGACATAGGTTTCGATAAAATGGTCGACCAGCAAGGGGATATCTTCTTTCCGCTCCCGAAGGCTCGGAACATGAATCGGAACGACGTTTAGCCTGTAGTACAAATCCTCGCGAAATGTTCCTTTTTCAACTTCCTGCTTCAGGTTCTTATTCGCAGCCGCAATGATGCGAACATCCACGCTCATCGTTTCCGGACTACCGACCTTCTCGAACGTCTTCTCCTGAAGGATGCGCAGGAGCTTCACCTGGAGGTTGGGTTCTATTTCGCTGATTTCGTCGAGCAGGAGTGTTCCGCCATCCGCGTGTTCAAAGCGTCCTTTCGTCGTGCGGTGAGCGCCAGTGAACGAGCCTTTTACATGGCCAAAAAGTTCGCTTTCCATCAAGCCGTGCGGAATAGCCGCGCAGTTTGTCGTGCTGAAAGGACGCTCTCGGCGGTCGCTGCACTGGTGGATGGCCCGTGCGATAAGTTCCTTGCCGGTCCCACTCTCACCCTGAATAAGCACATTGGCGTCGGTAGGGGCCACCATCTTCACAGTCTCGAACACGCGCCGCATGGCCGGGCTTCGGCCGATGATATTCTTGATGCCGTAATGCGTTCCGAGCTCTGAGCGCAGCTGCTTATTTTCTTTGACCAGAGTATGGTAGTTAAAGAATTTCTCGACCGTGAGTTCGATTTCATCGAGTGAGAAGCCCTTAATAAGGTAATGGTAGGCACCGACACGCATGGCTTCTACAGCTGTTTCGACGGAACTGTGCGCCGTGATGATGATCACGCCGGTATCCATGTCGGCAGACTTGGCCGTCCGCAGAATTTCCATGCCGTTCAGGTCTGGCATGTACAAATCGGTGATCACGAGGTCAAACTGACTGTCGCGCAAGCAGCTCACGGCCTCTTCCCCGCTGTTGGCCGTGGCAACCTTGTACTCCCGTTTCACCAGGGTCTCTTGCAGCATACCGCTGATGGTTGGTTCGTCGTCCACTATGAGAATTTTGCCGGGGCTCATGCCTGCCTTGCCTTGATGCTTATAGCGATGAATAGCATGGGACAAGTTGCAAGCCTCGTGCCTAAGCTCAGGCGAATTGAGAACGTTGTTTTTATTGGAAATACTATGAGCGCCCGCCAGCCCTGTGGTTTGAAGTCGTCCTGCTGGAATTCGGAGTGGTTAAAAAACGGCCATCGCAAAACTGTAGATATTACGTTTTTACCCGACAATGTCAGGCCACACCGCGGTTACTCTTTGGACCGGTTGTCTTCGAAATCTCCGGCTGCAACCAGTCGGCGGGAACCGTCGGGCGTGCTCAGAATCATTCTGCCGATTGAATCGATCCCCAAAAACCTGCCGGAGACAACCTCCCCGTCCGCGACGCTAACAGGTTTGCCGATTGCGGGGCAACGGCGTGTCCACTCTTCCAGAATCTTGCCGCTGCGATTGGCCTCGAGCTCAGCTAAAACGGATTCTATCCCGCATAGGACGCTGACGAGAAGATCTGCTCGATCGTGCGCATTACCGGTTTCTAGCAACAGCGAGGTCGCGTAAGGTCGTAGTTCAGCGGAAAAATCGCCGGAGTCCTGATTGACGTTGATCCCGATGCCTGCAACCACTCTGAATCGACCCGCCGCGTCGCTCCTGCATTCGCACAGGATTCCGCAGACCTTCCGTCCTGAGAGAAGGACATCGTTTGGCCACTTCAGGTCGGGCGCCAAACCAGGCATGTTTTCCAGCGACTTCGCCACAGCCAATCCTAGCGCGAGGGGCAGCAGCGTTATATTTTCCTTGAAACAAGGCCGGAGGACAATGGAAAACCAGAGGCCGAGAAAAGGGGGCGAGTGCCATTGCCGCCCACGACGGCCTCTCCCACCGGTCTGTTCCTCGGCCACAATGACGGTTCCTGATTGCAGGTCGGCGTTTTCCGGCAGCATGGCGTGGTCATTTGTGGAGGCAAGACTTCGAAATACGAAAACGTTGGGAACGAGGTGACTGCCGGCCATCTTCTCCAGAATGAATTCCGCGCCGATCGGAGCAGAAGCATCGTTGCTTTCAGGACTTTCCGCCATACTTCTCCCTTGGATGGAAGCTGCGGTGAACCTCTTTCAGATATTCCCGATCGATGTGGGTGTAGATTTGAGTTGTCGAGATGTCCGAGTGTCCAAGCATTTCCTGCACGGCGCGCAGGTCGGCGCCTCCCTCGAGCAAGTGTGTGGCGAACGAGTGTCGGAACGTGTGCGGCGACACGCGCCTGACCACGCCCGCCGAGTCCACATAGTGACGCAGAATTTTCCAGAAACCCATCCGACTCATCGGCCGGCCGCGCAGGTTGACAAACAACCGGTTCTGGCTCTGGCTCTTGCCCTTTCGCACGAGCGTTCCACGAGCAGTTTGCAGGTAGGAGTTTGTAGCCGCGATTGCATGCATGCCAATAGGAACCACGCGCTCCTTCCGACCCTTGCCGATCACGCGCACGAAGCCATGATCGAAAAAAAGCTGACTGAGCGTCAGGTCGAGCAGTTCTGAGACACGGACTCCGGTTGCGTAAAGAAACTCGAGCATTGCCTTGTCACGAATGCCTTTGGGCGTGCCTGGGTCCGGTTGGTCGAGGATACGCACGACTTCATCCGGTCGAAGTGTGTCGGGCAGATAGCGGCCGATCTTCGGGAATGTCAGGTTCGCCGCGGGATTGGTCTCCACATAATCCTCGCGAATCAGAAACTGATGAAACATACGAATGGCAGTCAGGTTACGCGCGCTCGTGCGCGCCGACAGCCCGGAATTATTGAGTTCGACCAGCAACGCAAACACGTGCGTTGGGTGAATTTGCAAGAACTCACCGACCTCGAAACGAGAACGGAGAAAATCGAGATATCGCCTCAAGTCATTGCTGTAGGCTGCAACGGTGTTTGCGGACAGGTTTCTTTCGATGCGAAGAAAGTTGAGGAATTCCTGAAGCGCTTCTTCCATATTTACCGGCTTCAGAGAAGCGATTTAGCTTTGGTCGGGCAACAGCCCCTCGGCCAGCGACAGCGCCACACCGGAGAGCATGACTTCGGGACCAAGCTTGGTGAAATCTCCGGAGAGCAAACTCGAGTCGACATTCGAATAGAGGGAACAACCGGCCTCTTTTTCAATGGTCAGACCCGACAATCGTCCGGCGCATTCGCCAACGAATGTTACTTCGCCCAGCATTTCGCTGACGACGTAGCCCGTACAGAAATGAAGCTGTAGGTGCGTGTTCAACGTGTAGACGGTGATCAGATTCCCGTGATGGCGTCCGATCGGGATGTCGGAATAGATTTCGAGCGAGAGTTTACGACCGTCCTCCTTGTTCTGAAGAACGAGGCGGTAGTTGTTGCCGGACAGTTTTGCCTCTGTGTTCAGGGCTGCGGCTATTTTG
>CAZTNL010000205.1:0-3650 GCA_964614885.1 uncultured Calditrichaceae bacterium
GGCGTGGTAGGCTTGCACCCAATCAACGTCAACGGCGCGCTCTTCAACCTGGGCAGCGACACCGGCTTGCGGCATTCATTTGTGGACACCACGGTGCAAAACGGGCAGACTTACTACTATGCCGTGGTGGCGTACGACCAGGGATTCACAGCCACCACCATCCGGGGCGAGTTTCTCGGCATTCCGCCAACCGAGACTACCAGCATCATCAAAGTCGACATAAACGGCAAAGTCGAGACCGACATCAACACGGCTGTCGTGACGCCGAGGGCGCCGGCCGCTGGCTACGTGGCGCCGGAAATCGACTTAGTGCCCCCAACCGGTCCGGGCACCGGCACGGTCTCGATCACGGTTCTCAACCCGGACTCACTCAGGGATAAGCACGTTTACCGTTTAGAATTCGAGGATTTTTCAGCCTTCCACAACAATCCAAATCCTTCATATAGACTGATCGATTACAGCGAGCAGGACACCCTTATCGAACTCGTCCCGCTCAAATCCGAGGACGAACAAACACCCGTTCTCGATGGTTTTGCCATCGACATAAAGAACGACCCGAACGTTTTTGTCGACACCGGGAACACAGGATGGAAGCGTGGGCAGAGCAACTATATCGTGCGAGTAGGGTTCGATTCCAGGTTTGCCCCCGCCTACCAGTCGCGGCGAGTCGCCTACCCGGCAGACTTTGAAATCGTTTTTACCGAACCTGGACAGGGAGACTTGTCTTTTCCATCCACGTCGTTCAGCCAACCCGAACCCTCCGATATTGTAGTTCGCAACCTGACCGAAGACATCGACCACTTCCAGTTCATCTTCAGAGATGTGAACGATGACACGCTTTTCAACGCCGGGGATGCTGTTTTTTTCGTCGCCGGCGATTCGGCTGGCAAGACCGCAACTTCTTTTTTTGATGTGCAAATCGGCTGGTCGGTGAGTTTCATAAAGGATACGACGCTGGCGGAATCCGAGCAGATAGCCCCCCGACCTGGAGACATTTTCAAGGTGGTCACCCGAAAGCCGTTCCGAACGGGCGAGGTGTTTGAATTCACGACCCGCGGTCCTTCCTTCAACCGCCAGAAGGCTGCCTCGGATTTGGATAATATTGCCGTGGTGCCCAATCCTTATGTCGGCGCAGCCTCATGGGAGCCGCAAACGACGAGTATCGGACGCGGCGAGAGGCGTATTTATTTTGTCAACCTGCCCCCTGAATGCGCCATTCGCATCTACACCATCGGTGGGCATCTGGTGCAAACCCTGAACCACAAGGCCGGCAACGCGAATGGACAGGAGCCATGGGACCTTGTGACCCAGGATGGCATGAACGCAGCTTACGGCGTCTACATCTACCACATAGATGCCCCTGGCATCGGTAAGAAGATCGGTAAATTTGCAATAATCAAATAACATCAATAACTAATGGCCAAACACGTATTTTGGGCGCAAGAAACAACTGACAAGCAGTAGAGGTCGCTATGCCAAGGAAGTTTTTTCTGCTGATGTTTGGGCTTGTTCTGTTCACACAGGCTGCCGGACAGGGACTCATCACGAACGTGTCCAAATCCGGAACTTCGGTGGCCACTTTTCTCGAGATTCCGATCGGCGCGCCAGCCATCGCCATGGGAAGCGCCTTCGTGAGCGTAGCCAATGATGCAACCGCACTCTACTGGAATGTCGCGGGCACGGCCGAACTGCGGAAGAACGAAGTGGTCGCATTGCACAGCAACTGGCTGGCCGACACCAACCTGGATTTTGCCGGCATCGTGCTTGCCCTCGGCAATTTCGGCAATATCGGTTTCAGCGTGACTTCCCTTACTATGGGGGACATGGTGGTTCGCACCGAACTGCTGCCCGACGGAACTGGCGAGTTCTTCAGCGCCTCGGACCTCGCCGCCGCAGTCTCCTATTCGCGCAAGCTCACAGATAGATTTTCCATCGGCTTTTCCGGTAAATATATTCGTCAGGCGATTTGGCATGAGAGCGCGACGGCTTTCGCCATCGATGCCGGCACCACCTTCAGGACGGACTTGTTCTCGGGCATGGTCATCGGCGCCTCGATCACCAACTTTGGTTCGAAAATGCAGCTTTCCGGCCGCGACACCCGGAGGTTTGGACGCATCGACGAGACCAAACTCGGATCGAACGAGCGTATTCCATTCAATGTAGAACTCGATTCCTGGAATCTGCCCCTGCTGCTGCAATTCGGCGTCTCAACCAATTTGATAAAAACCGAGAATCAGCGCTGGACCGTGGCGATAGACGCATTGCATCCGAGCGACGACTACGAAAGTGTCAACATTGGCACGGAGTTCGCCATCGGTGAGTTTCTCTTTCTGCGCGGCGGCTATCAATCGCTATTTCTCGACAACGTCGAAGGCGGCCTTTCCTTTGGCGTCGGCATCAAGTCCCACATGCTTTTCAGCAACGCGAGCATCAAGGCGGATTATGGCTTTCGTGAAATGGGACGGCTCGAAAATGTCCATGTCTTTTCATTTGGGGTGACTTTCTAGTGGAAACTGCCAATGAACACGCATAGACACCCGTTCAGGGCAGTCCTGATTTCATTGCAGCTCCTAATTGCGACTTTTTTCTGCGCGCATCTCGATGCGCAGAGCGGGCCATCAAAGATACTTTCCTATTCTGAACTGACGGGCACGCGATACGACACGCTCGTGGTTGCAAGCGTGGGCAGTCTCGAGATCACAGCCAAGGAATTTCTCTTGAGCTACGAGTATGGCCCCGCCTTTGTGAAACGGGGTGAGGAATCCAGAAATCGCTTCCTGGAATTCATGGTCTATGAAAAGCTTCTGGCCCTGGATGGCTACGCGCGCCACCTCGATACCACACAGACGGTCTCTGGAACCGTAGCGGAAATCGAAGGAGATCTGGCTACCGAGGAGCTGTACAGAGAAGACATTTTGAGCCATGTCAAAGTGTCTGAAACGGAGGTTACCAGCGCGGTGGAGCGGGAAAAATCGCACCTCGCACTAAAGTGGCTGTTCGCGCCGACTTTCGATGAGATTCACGAGCTGCAAACTCAGTTGACTTCCGGCGTCCCATTCGACTCGTTGTTTTTCCAGCAACTCAGCGACTCCGTGGCCCTGGAAGACAGGGTCATGCAAACGACGCGGTTCAAGCTGGAGACGAAAAACCCAGCCTTGTCCGCCATCGTCGACACCCTGAACTACGGAAAAAATTCGGCATCGATAGGAACCGCAGATGGGTGGTACATCGTCCGAATCACAAACCTGTGGGCGAATGTCATCACCACGGAATCTGAGCAAAGAAGAATAGCCTACAACGTCAGAAAAGCGTTGTTCAAACGCAAGGCCGATGCCGTTTCCGACCGGTACGTCCGGGAATTGATGCTCGATCACGACCCGGTCATCAAGAGGCGCACGTTTGACCTGCTGAGAGCCGCCTTTGGAAAACGATTTTTTCCGCCTGAGCAGTTTGCCGAGTGGAAGCTTACCAAAAAGCTCATGGCCGAATTCGGTCCCGTAGACAGCGTTCGAGTGCAAGACCATCTGGACAAAGCACTGGTTGAGCTCCGCGATGACGAAGTCACCCTGGCTGATTTTCTCGCGTGGTACCGGGCGCGGGAATCTACTATCCATCTCAGCGCTCGTTCACGGCAAAGTTTTTTTGTTGCC
>CAZTNL010000205.1:3750-5975 GCA_964614885.1 uncultured Calditrichaceae bacterium
GCGGGAATCTACTATCCATCTCAGCGCTCGTTCACGGCAAAGTTTTTTTGTTGCCCTCGAGCAGCTCATCTGGCAAATGGTGCGGGACAAACTTCTCGTAAAAGAAGCCTTGCGGCGAAATTTTCAGCAGCGGGAAAGTGTTCAGACGCAAAAGCTGTGGTGGTTGTGCAAAGCGGTGTCGGCATTTTCAAAGTCGGAACTGGCAAACGGGATTCAACTGGATACAGCGGCGCTCAAAAAATTCTACGAGCAAAACAAACGAGCCTACCAGAAGCGTGACGGCACATACCTACCATGGAAGAAAATACGCGCCGAAGTCTGGCGCGACGCGTTCAACAACGAATGGGACAGGAGATTGCTGCGCCGGGTGCTGGCGCTCAAGCAGAAATACGCTGTCAAGATCAACCATGAAGTATTGGACGGCCTCCCCATCGATATCGAAAACCAACGGACGGCGATCGATGTCTATGCGGTTAAACAAGGAGGCACATTTCCGCGGCCAGCCTTTCCGACGATCGATTACGAGTGGCAGGCATGGCACTAACGAGCGGGCAGGAGAATGAATAGTTCACGGAGGTTCCCATCTGTGGTCGGTTTCATCACCTTCGGGCGCACCATGCTCAGCGGCTGGTTCATTGTCTTGATAGCATGCCTGCTCGTTACGGGTTGCGGCCGCAAGGCCGAACAAGCAGACGCCATTCTTTACTGGTCAGCCAACAACCAGTACGAGCAGGACCTGGCCAAGGTGGTCGTGGCGGAGTGGAATCAACGCCATCCGGAAATACCGGTAAAGCACCAGCCGATCCCTGAGGGACAGTCTAGCGAGGAGGTGATTCTGGCGGCAGTGGTGGGAGGCACACCGCCAGACGTTTATTCAAACATGTGGCCCGGCGATGTGGAAATCTATGTCAACGCGGGCGCGCTGGCGCCACTCAGCGATTTTCCGGATTTTGACTCGCTGGCAAGCGCCAGGCTCAAGCCCGATATTCTCGACGGCGCCCGCTCCCTGGATGGCAAGGTTTACCAGATTCCATGGAAGACCAATCCGATCATGATGCAGTACAACAAGGGCGTGCTGCGGGAGAATGGCTTCGCGGCGCCGCCACGGACCTATTCGGAGTACCTGGCGCAGGCCAGCGTGCTGACGGCGGACCTGGACGGAGACGGCTACACGGACCGGTACATGGGTGTCCGGGATATCCGGGCGATCTGGTGGCAGCGCTTTTTCGACTACTACGCATTGTATGTCGCGGCCTCAGGCGGGCAGACGCTGATGAAGAACGGTGAGCTCATTTTTGACAACGCCGCCTCGGTAGCTGTTTTCGATTTTCTGCAAACACTTTTCAAAAAAAAATATTTTCCACTTGAAAAGACGGCGGGGCACGGGGAATTCTTTCTCAACGGCAAGGTCGTGACCCGGTTCACCGGCCCCTGGGACATTACGCACGCGGAGAAATTCAAACCTGAAGGCTTTGAATATGACTTCGCTCCCGTGCCGGTGCCGGATGGATTTAAGGGTCCAGTTTACACCTACGGAGATTTCAAGAACATCGTAATTTTCCAGGCAGGCCACAAAGCAAGACGGGCCTGGGAGTTTGCCAAGTTCCTGGTCTCACGCTCAAATGACCTGCGGCTCTTGACCATGACCAGCCAGATACCAATTCGCAAAGGAATTATGGAAGATTCGCTGTACCAGGGCTATTTTCGCGATAACCCCATGATGGCGCGGTTCGCCAGACAGGCCGAGTATGTGCGCGGCCCCGACGTGAGCAAAGACATGAAAGAAATTTTCGACGCGATCTCGCAGGAGTACGAAGCCTGCGTCGTTTACGCGACGAAAGCACCGCGGGCGGCTGTACGGGACGCAGCCGAAAGGGCAAAATTGATATCCCGATGAGGAAGCGGAAGAACGTGAAAAAAGGCGCACGGAAAGACCGGGTCGGCTATCTGCTGTTGTCGCCATATTTTGTACATTTTTGCCTGTTTGTTGGCTTTCCGGTAGTCTTTTGCCTCGTTCTGGTTTTTCACAAATGGGATATTGTATCCGAGATGCAGTGGGTAGGCGTGAGCAACTTTTCGCGTTTGATGCAGGACCGCTTGTTCTTCAAAGCTGTCACCAATACCCTCACATTTCTGCTTGTGCACATCCCGCTCCAGCTTGTCATCGCCTTGTTCCTGGCGGAGCTGCTCAACCAAAAACTCAAACTGCGCGGCTTCTTTCGCGC
>CAZTNL010000206.1:0-5966 GCA_964614885.1 uncultured Calditrichaceae bacterium
GGCGCCTGCCGTTCCCGGAGAAAAGAGTGACAGAGGCGAGATAGAGCGGATGTCTCATAATGAAAAGCGGGAAAACTTCAGGGCCTTCTACGAGTCCGTCGGCAAACACTATCCCGAAGAAGACGTCGTCTATCGAACGCTGCGCGGAGCCGTCCGGCAGAAATTCGTGCTCTCACAGATAGCGTCTTTTTCCGGAACCCTATTGGACCTTGGCTGCAACCGCGGGGCGTATCTTGCGCAGTGCGTCTCCACGAAGAAGATCGGGGTAGATATTTCTTTGCCTGTGCTGCGCAAGGCGCGAAAGCGGACGGCGGCCCATTTTATCCAGGGAGATGCACAGGCACTCGGGTTTCTCCGGTCGGAGACGGTGGACTATATTCTTTGCTCCGAGATGATCGAGCACGTGCCCGACCCCGAGGCGGTGCTTTTTGAATGCTGGCGTATTCTCAGAAACGGCGGCAGCCTGCTGATTACCACCCCGAATTACCGGCGGCAGAAGCCGACATGGGTGAGCATTGGCGAAATGGCCGGTTATGGCATTCGTGGCGTTGAGGGCGATTTGTATTTCCACACCGCATTTCGTCCGGGGGAGCTGAGCGGGATGGCTTTAAAGGCGGGGTTCAGGAGCGCTGAAGCCGGAACGTTCGAAAAGGAGGTCATTTACGCAACCCGGCTTCCCGTGGTTCTTTACCACACCATAAACTGGATCAACAAGGCCGTCGGCGGCAACGCCACTGTCGAGCGAATGAACTCAAGAATGCTTGACCGCCTGAGTTTCATGATATACCGTCTGGCCGCCGCTTCCGGACTCAATCAGCTCTTGTGCAAGTTGGTGAAGGAAGGAACGAGAACGTTTCTCTTTGCAAAAAAATAGAAAAGATCCTATTTTCATGCGACCCACAATTGCGATTACAATCGGAGACCCCGGAGGCATTGGCCCGGAGGTCATTTTGAAGGCTTTGCGCCGGCCAGAGATAGTGCGGGCCGCCCGGTTTAGGATATTGGGGCCGAAGCGGTTTTTTTACCCGTATGCAGGCGATGCGGACCGGGCGCTGCTCGAACGGGAAAGTGAGTTCGAGGGCGGGAGCGGTGGTGCCGCCGACAGTTCATTTGTCGAACCGCCAGGCATCTGTGACCTGGCCCCGTCCGGAGCGCACGAAGTTAATCGAGAGGCCGGCTTGGTTTCAGGCCAGGCCATCGAGGCCGCCATCGACCAGGCAAGGGCCGGGCAAGTCGACGCGATCGTCACCGCGCCGATCTGCAAAGCGGCCTTGAATCTGGCTGGGTTTCATTACCCGGGACATACAGAGTTTCTGGCACAACGCTTTGGCTCGAGGGTCGTGATGATGATGGTGGCCGGGCCATTGCGCGTGGCGCTGGCGACGACCCATTGCGCGCTTTCGGAAGTGCCGCTACGGCTGAACGAAGAGGTCATAACGCGGTCTCTGGCGATTACACATGCGGCGTTGTCCGGGAATTTCGGAATCGCCGACCCCTCCGTGGCCGTTTGCGCTCTGAATCCGCATGCAGGCGAAGGCGGCTTGCTCGGAGTCGAGGAAAAGGAGATTATCTCGCCTGCGGTGGAGAAGGCCGTGCAACAGGGGATGCGGGTCGCGGGCCCGTTCCCGGCCGATTCGCTGTTTGCTGCTGCCCGAAAGCCACGCTACGATGCATATCTGGCGATGTATCACGATCAGGGGCTGATACCGCTGAAAATGGTTGCGTTTGGGCGGGCTGTGAATTTCACCGCCGGGCTTCCGGTGGTGAGGACCTCCCCGGACCATGGAACGGCGTTCGATATTGCGGGCAAGAACCGGGCAGATTCCCGGAGCATGGAGGAGGCCGTAAAACTTGCCATTGAGCTTGTTTCAAAAAGAAGAGACCGTTAGTCCGTATTCGCATCTTGCAAATATTTACGACTTTGTTATGCGCCACGTGGACTATCGGCGCTGGGCGTTCTATCTGCAGAGACTGTTCTCGAAGACGCCACTGACCGTAAGGCATGTGCTCGATATTTCATGCGGCACCGGGAGCCTTCTGGCCGAACTCAGCAATATCGGATACGACTGTTGTGGCTTCGACTATTCGCGCGAGATGTCAAGGGTGGCTGCCGCGAAGTTGTCCCGGGGCGAACGGCCGGCCGCCATCTGGACCGGCGATATGCAACAGTTTTCCCTGCGCCGGCAATACGAGGCCGCAGTTTGCACCTACGACAGCATCAACTACTGTCTTGAGCCCCAACGCTGCGCCCGGGTCATGGCGTGTGTGGCCAGCGCGTTGAAGGGCGGCGGGGTCTTTATTTTTGACGTAAGTACTTTAAAAAACTCGCGACGATACTTTCAGAATTATTACGATCGCGACGGCAACGACGAGGTCGAATATATCCGTATTTCAAATTTTGAACGCCGGCGGCAGATACAGATTAACGAGTTCTACGTTTCGTACACATCACGGCCGCGCATGAGTTACCACGAAAAACACGAACAGAAAATATACGAAATAGAAGCAATCCGAACGATCGTGCCACAAGATTTGTTCGAAATCCTGGGCGTATATGATGGGTTTACCTTGCGACCCGGAACGGAAAAATCCGACCGCGTCCATTTTGTTTTGGTGAAGAGATAATGATGGTCAAGATTCACAACGCAAGCATGCGCTACGAAAACGGCGAGGGGTTGGAACGAATCAACCTAGAAGTGCACAGCGGAGAATTTGTTTATCTGGTCGGCCCTACCGGCGCGGGCAAAAGCAGCGTGCTCAAGATGATCTACATGGAAGAGTTTCCGACCGAGGGCTATGTTCGGGTTGATGGCTACGATTCCCGGGATGTCACCCCGAACGATATCCCTTACATCCGGAGGAAGCTGGGCGTCATTTTTCAGGACTTCAAATTGCTGGATGACCGGGACGTGTTTGAGAACGTGGCCTTTGCCTTGCGCGTCACCGGGGCACGGCATAAGGAGATCAAGAAGAAGACCCTGCGGGCGTTGGCCGAGGTTGGACTCAGCCACAAGAGCCGAAAGCGACCGCAGGACCTTTCCGGAGGGGAACAGCAGCGCGTAGCCATTGCCCGGGCCATGGTGAATGATCCGTTCATTCTGCTGGCCGACGAGCCAACCGGGAACCTCGATCCGGGAACGACCGTGGAAATCAATAACCTGCTCAACAAGCTGAGCGCGCGGGGCACGGCCATTCTGATGGCGACCCATAATTACGAGATCGTCAATCGTTCGAGCAGGCGGGTCGTGTCGATCAAAAATGGCGAGACATTGAGCTAGGAGCTGGAATGATATTCGTCCTGCGGGAAAGTTTGGCCGGGCTGGCAAGATCGCGATTTTCAGGGTTTGTGGCCATAATAACCATCGCAATATCGTCGATTCTGATTGGCCTGTTTCTCATCATTACGCTGAATCTTAACGACTTTGTTCAGCATCTGCGCAGCCGCGTGGAGCTGGAGGTGTTCCTCGACGACTCGTTTGATGAACAGAAAATATCCAGCCTCGCCGACGAGATCCGGAGTATCGAGGGCATAAAGAAGCTGACCTTTATCTCGAAAGACCAGGCGTTGCGCAAGTACCGGGACCTCTTCAAGGACCAAAGTACTGACTATTTCGACGCCCTGGGCTACAATCCGCTGCCCGCATCTTTTCGGATTGAGCTTCAAAAAGAGTTTCGAACGGCGATTGGCGCCGAGAGCGTGTTCAACTCCATCAGCAGTCTGGCCGATATAAGTAAAGACGATATTGTGTACCGTCGCGAGTTTATCGTGCTCCTTGAAAGATACATCCGGATCGCGGTCGTGGTCGATTTTTTGGTCGGCGCCATTGTCTGTCTCAGCGCCTTCCTTCTGGTTTCAAACAACATTCGGCTCATCATCATGCTTAAGAGTAAGGTGATAGAAACCATGAAGCTGGTCGGGGCAACTCGTTTTCTGGTGCGGGCGCCGCTCTACATTCAGGGAACGCTGCAGGGTCTTCTTGGCGGCATGCTGGCGGCGGGTTTTCTCTACCTTCTCTTGAAGGTGAGTGCGGTTGAAATCCCGGGGCTTATTTCTGTCGGACGTCAGGTCTACGTTCTTCTCGCGGGTCTGGGAACGCTCCTGGGCATGGCCGGCAGTTTTTCCGCAGTGCGGCGCTACCTTTAAATAACAAAAACTTACGCCTTTTTCGGGCCAGAGTTTTCTCTTGACAAACAACAGAGAAATTAGTATCTTAGTCGCATTTACGATGATGGTATGCTGTCTTGTTTTTATAGCGAATTAAGAGATGAAACGTAAGCCGAACGATACCGTGCTGAGCGAACGCGAAAGCACAATTCTCAATTGCGTTGTGGGTGCCTACGTGCGCTCTGCCTCCCCGGTGGGCTCCCGCTATCTGGCGAAGGAGTTCGACTTGGGAATCAGTCCCGCCACCATCCGCAACGTTATGAACGACCTGGAAGAGGCGGGCTTTCTCTGTCAACCCCATGTTTCTGCCGGCAGGATACCGACCGACCGCGGCTACCGATTCTATGTCGATAGCCTGATGGCGGTCCAGAAGTTGCGGCGGCGGGAGCGGAAGCTGATCGATGACAACCTCGGGCGCTACTCTATTGACGTTCAGCAGATTCTCGATGCCGCGTCCCGTGTGCTCTGCCAGATTTCCGAGCAACTGGGGGTGGTGTTGGAGCCGCGTTTTTACGAGGGCGTATTCCAAAAGATGGAGCTTGTCGGCGTCTCTGAGAATCGGGTTTTGGCGGTCATTTCGATTCGTTCCGGTCTGGTCAAGACCATTATGATGGAGATCGAGTCGAGTGTTTCGGCCGACCAGTTGCATGCGACCTCATTCCTGATTACCGAGCGTCTTTCCGGGCTGTCCCTGCGTGAAGTTAAGGAGACGATCGATGCGCGTCTCAGCGACGTGACGGTTGGGGAAAACAGCCTCGTCCGGTTGGTCCTCGAATCGTCGGACCGGCTGTTTGATTTCGATGAGCCGGGCGGCCTGCATCTCGGCGGGACGAAAAATATTGTTTCAAACCCGGAGTTTTCGCAGCATCGGGACATCGCCAAGATTCTGGGCCTTATTGAAAGCAAGGAAGGTCTTTTCAGCGCGTTCCGGCGAGCGCACGCATCAGACGTGACCGTGTGCATCGGAGAGGAAAACGACGAAGAGCTCTTTCGTGGGTGCAGCATTGTGGCTGTTCCCTATTCCGTGGGCAGTGTTACCGGCTCGCTAGGGGTAATCGGGCCCACGCGAATGGCGTATGCCAGGATTATTCCGCTGGTGGATTACGTCGGCGATAGTTTGACGAGAATGCTTTGTAATAATTGGAGTTGAGGGGGTCGGTCATGGAAAAACGCGAAGAAGCGGCGACCACTGGAGTCGGGGGGCGCGAGGATGGCGCAGCGCGGCCATCGAATGGCGGCGAAGCCAGAAAAAAGAAGAAACGCAGCCCCTCGGCAGAAGTTAAGCGCCTGCGGGAGACGGTGGCCGAGCTGCAGGAAGAGCGCGAGGAGCTGCGGGAGTCTCTCCTGCGGAAGGCGGCCGAGTTCGACAATTACCGGCGTCGCACAGATCGGGAGTATGCGCTGCGTGTCGCCAATGCCAACGCAGAGCTGATTTCGAACCTCCTGCCGATTCTGGATGACCTCGAAAGAAGCTTGGGCGCCGCCTCGACTGATGGCGTTGAGCCGGCAGAGGCTCTGGTGGGGCTTCGCGATGGGGTTAAGCTCATTTTGGGAAATCTCGAGCGTGTCTTGCGGGAGCAGGGGTTGGAGCCGATCGTTGCGGTTGGGGAGCCGTTCGATCCGGAGAAACACGATGCGCTCATGCAGATTGAAAGCGACAAGCATCCCTCCGGGACGGTTGTTGATGAGCATGTGCGTGGGTATAAGATGAATGACCGGGTCCTGCGCCACGCTCAGGTGCTGGTCAGTAAGTAACTTTCGCTGTGCGCGGGATACCCGCGAATATTAGATAAACAGGCTG
>CAZTNL010000207.1:0-5965 GCA_964614885.1 uncultured Calditrichaceae bacterium
AAACCGAAGAGTTCGTAGAATAATGCTGATCAAGAATCAACAGCGACCACACGCGATACGGCAGCACCGCCTGCCGCGACTCATCCTGGCGGGAGACTCTCAGGAACGGGGAAAACCCAGCCTGCACTCGCGACTGCAGCTCGCGTTGCAGCAGAATGCAGAACTGGAAAGTCGGCTCGAAACGGAACGGAGCACGCGGTATCAGGAAGGCTATGCCGCAGGCCAGAAAGCCGGATACGCCGAAGGCGTGCAGGAAGTCAAGGCCCAGGTGCAGGCTCTGGCGGATATCATCGATGCTTTTACCGAGCAGCACGCGACGTTCATTCAAAACGAAAAGACCTTCGTCGTCGAGCTCGCTCTCAAGACGGTTGAAAAAATCCTCGGATCGGAAGCGGTCAGGAGACTGCATCTGAGTGAAGAACGCTTGCTCAGCCTCATGAACGATGCCGTATCAGCGTTCCCGGAGGCGCCCGAATTTCTTCTGCACGTTCACACCGACATCCTGCAAAATGTTGAAAAAATGCGGGAGCAGATCGACGAAATTCTTCCGGACAAATGCTCATTCCGGCTGGTCGAGGACCCGTCGCTGCAGCCGGGCGAATGCATCATCGAATGCGACTACGGCGCTTTGAACGCTCGACACGAAGCCCAATTTGAACAAATTGCAGATATCTTTCTGCAGCTGCCCGGGGAACGCTGATGCAGATGGACGCACAACAACTTAGAACTCGCCTGCCGGGGCTGGCGCAGCTCGCTGCCGGAATGGATTTGCCCGCATATCTGAACCGACTGAAATCAGCACAGCCGTTCAAACAGCTCGGAAAAGTCGACCAGGTCGTCGGCCTGGTCGTCGAATCCTTCGGTCCGCAGGCCTCCATCGGTGACATGTGCGTAATCTTCACCCCGGACGGGAAACAGGTGCAGGCGGAGGTCGTCGGTTTCCGGGACAGGAAAACGCTCCTTATGCCTTTGCAGGAAACCGTCGGTATTGCCCGTGGCAGTCTGGTCGGACGCAGCAACAGGCCCTATGCGATCGCGGTCGGACGCGAGCTCCTCGGACGCGTTCTCGACGGAACCGGGCAACCGATGGACGGCAAGGGCCCGCTAAAAACACGTCACACCGTCCCGGTGCACAACTTCCCGCCCAACCCGCTGACACGCGAACGCGTCTCGCGGCCGATATCCACAGGCGTGCGGGCCATCGACGGGCTGCTGACTTGCGGGCTGGGTCAAAGAGTCGGAATCTTTGCGGGCAGCGGCGTGGGCAAGAGTGTGCTGCTCGGCATGCTGGCGCGCAACACCAGCGCGGACATCAACGTCATCGCGCTCATCGGCGAGCGTGGCCGCGAGGTGCGGGATTTTCTCGAACGAGACCTGGGCGAGGAGGGACTGAAGCGCTCGGTGGTCATCACCGTCACATCTGAACACGCCGCCCTTCTGAGAATCAAGGGCGCTCTGATCGCGACCGCCATCTCCGAGTATTTTGCCGGGCTCGGCCTGAATGTGCTTCTGATGATGGATTCGCTGACGCGCGTCGCCATGGCGTTGCGCGAAGTGGGTCTGGCTGTGGGCGAACCTCCTACTACGAAAGGGTACACGCCGTCGGTCTTCGCTTTTCTGCCGCGTCTGCTGGAAAGAGCAGGCAGCTTTGCCGCCGGCAGCATCACCGGGATGTACACCGTGCTGGTCGAAAGTGATGACATGAACGATCCCGTGGCGGACACGACGCGCTCCATCATCGACGGGCACATCGTCTTATCGCGACGGCTGGCCCAGGCCGGCCACTACCCCGCCATCGACGTCTTGCAGAGCATCAGCCGGGTGATGGTGGACGTGACGCCGGCGGCCCATGTCGCCCATGCCAACGCCGTCAAAGACATGCTCGCAACTTACCAGGAAGCGGAGGATCTGATAAATATCGGTGCGTATGTGAAAGGCTCGAATCCTGAAATCGATCGCGCCGTGAGCATGCGGCCGCGCATCAAGGCGTTTCAGACACAGCAAATGTTTGAAAAAACAACGCTCGGGACCTCGCAATCTCAGGTTGAAGAGCTTGCAATTGCGGCCGCGGGCACGGCACCGGATGAAACGACAGCCGCCTGAAAGGGCATGCACAGTTGAAGTTCAGATTCAATCTGCAGCGCGTTCTCGAAATCAGACGCCTGCAGGAAAAGGAAAAGCAGAAAGCGTTTATGCTGGCGCTCAGCGAGCTTAGAACAAAGGAAGTCGAATTGGCAAACATGATGGAAAGAAAAATGAACTTTGCAGGAAATATGAATCTCATGACCCGACTCACCGTGAATGAAGTGGCCGGACATCACCACTATCTGGCTTCCCTGGCCAGAAGTATCGACGCCCTTCGGAGCGAAATCGATGACATCACCACTGCCGTCGAAGAAAAGCGCCGGGAACTTCTCGAAGCCGCCAAAACCCGAAAAGCCCTGGAAAAACTCCGGGAAAAACGCCACGAGGAACACCTGCACCAGGAGTTGGCCAGTGAGCAGGAATTCCTCGACGAGGTCGCAATGCGAAGAGAATGGATGAGTGACTGACCATGAAAGTCTTACTTTGGGTTTCCTTCTACTTTCTGACCTTCACCGGCCTCGTCCTCGGTTTCTATTTCAGCAAGGACAAAGTGGTTGAAAAAACCAGCAACATCCCCGTGCTGAACTATACCAAATATCACATGGACGCTGCGGTTAAGGACTCGACCTATACCGAAAAAATCGACTCACTCGCCGTCGTTGTCGAAGGTCTTCTGACGGAGATGAGCGAATACGTCTCGCAACTGCAGGACCGTGACTACAAGATAGCGCAACGCGATTTTGAGATAGAAAAGCTCAAACGACAAAACGCCGAGCTCAAGAAGCTGACAGAAAAGAATGAGGACAACAAGAAGAAGTTCAACAAGAAACAGGAAGAGAAAAAGCTGCAGGACCTGACCAAGATGCTGGGTTCCATGAAACCGGAGGTGCTGACGCCAATCCTGGCCAACCTCCCGGACCGGCTTGTGAAGATTTTTTACGACAAGGCAAGGGCGAAAGACCGCATCAAGATTTTCAAGGCCCTGCCCGCCGACCGCGCGGGTAAAATTCTTTCGGAACTGACGAGAAGCTAAGATGGTTGCGTCCGCTCAAATCCAGCTCAGCGCGAGCAATTCCTCCGGCAACAGCAGCCTCTCTCTGGCGCATGCGCCGCAAAAGGCAGCCGGTCAGGGAGACTTTGCCGGCTTCGTGGCCGCGCTGACTGGCGCTCGGGCAGAAACACCGGCCGGGTCAAACAGCACCGGCCCGCAAAGCGTTGCAAGGCTGGCAAGGGCGGCCGGCGCCGCAAAAGCTTCCGGCAGATTGAGCGTGGACAAGAATGGCCGGCGTTTGACCGTTCGCCTCGACTCACAGGCCGACCTCGATCAGAATCTGGTCGAGGAGGTCGCTGCGGCTCTCAACCGGAATCCGGGCATCAAAGAAATTGTGATCAAATTGGCGCACGGCAGTGGCAGCCACTCTTTCGAACCACGCACGCTCAAGCTTCAGACCGCAACAGCCGGCGCCGGCAAGAAAAACCATGCCAGCGCCAGCCAGGCGGACCAGGACAACCGGGCACTCAAGGCAAAAGGTAAAGACGAACCCGGGGCGGCGCAAAAAGCGGACTCCGGAAAAATCCGCGTCCTGGCACACGGTCGGGAGACAAACGGCAAACAGCCCGCGGCCCGCCAACCGGCCGGGGGATTCGATGCAAAAACCTGGCTGCGCCAGCAACTTGCCGAAAAAGGCATCCACACCGACAATATCCGGATCGAGGTCAGACCGGGTGAAGCGCTGAAACAGACCGGCTCGCAGGCAGACATCGGGCCTTCAAACGAGCATCCCTCTGTGCCCCGGCGCTCAGCGGAAACGACGCAGTCTCCCGAGACAGCGACTCCTGACGAGCCTGGCGCGAGACGTGAGCTGCACGAAGCCGCTTCTGCCGGAAAGCTGTCCCGGCCGGAGTTGACGAAACCGCAAAACCTGCAGGCGCGGCCGGGAGCCACCGGAGCAGAGGAAACGCACCCTTCCGAGCTTGCGGAGTCGCAATCGGAGCAGAGGCAGAACCAGCAACAGCACGGCCGTCACGGCCACCGGCAAAGCGCCGCAGAAACGCCGGGACAAACAGAACCTGGAGCCAAACGCGCGCCTGCAAAGGCGGCAGATGAACGCAGTTTCAAAGACGTCGGGCGCGCTTTGGCGGCCGGAAAGATCGGCGGGCAGATGGTCCCGGCGAAAGCGGTCGGGACTGCCGGGGCAGCCGCAACGCCAGTTTCGCAAATGGCGCAGGCACTCGAAAAAATCGCCAACATGGCGGAACAACAGCTGACAAGCTCCGGGAAAAAGCTGGAGGTGCAAATAGACATCAAGGATGTCGGCAAGGTTCTGGTGGGTGCCGTCCGCAGTGCCGGCCAGATCCAGTTGCAGATTCGTGTTGAGTCGCACGGGGTGCGACACCTGCTGCAAAGCCAGCTGCGGCCGCTCATCGAGCACCTGACCCGGGACGGTGTCGAAGTCGGCAAAGTGCAGGTCACGGTTCGGGATGAGCTCGAAGACTATCAGCAGCATGGCGAATTCGCCCAGACCCGCCATGACCAGAGGCAACGATTTGAGGAACGGCGCGGGCATTTCAGACAGCCGGCGCGCGCGCCCGGGGCAGGTGTGGGATCGTGGGCACCGCTGCCGGCGCTGGCGGGGGCCAACGGATCTATGGAGATTTGGGCATAACATTAGGTAAAGGAGACAAGCTATGAACGATATCTCAGCGGTCGGGGCCGGAGCAGCCACACCGGATTTGCTCGGAGCGAATTCTGCGGTCCTCGGCAAGGATGAATTTCTGAAAATCCTGGTGACGCAACTGCGCAATCAGGATCCGATCAATCCCGTCGCAGCAGACCAGTTCGCTTCGCAACTGGCACAGTTCAGCTCGGTGGAGCAGTTGCAAAACATCAATTCCAATCTCGAGGACAGCTCCAACCTCGATTTGATGTTGAATCAGGCCATCAACAACACCATGGCGACCACATTGATTGGCAAAAGCGTGCGCGCTACCGGCAATGAAGTCAGCCTGGACGGCAAGGATGCCGTCGACTTGAGCTACCGCCTGAACGGCCCGGCCAAGGATGTAACCATCGTGGTCAAAGACGCGGGCGGCACAGTCGTCCGGTCGCTGCACCTGACGGATAAGACCGCCGGAGACCATAGCTACGCGTGGAATGGCAAGGATGATCATGGCGACCGGGTGAAGCCGGGCACCTACACCTTTTCCGTCGAGGCAACCGATGTTGAAGGGCAAACCGTCTCCGCCCAGACGTTTGTTTCCGGCATCATCGACAGCATCCGCTACGACAGCGGTTCCGCGATGCTGTTGATCGGCGATATCTCAGTTGGTCTCGACAAGGTTCTGGAGATCGGGATCAATGCATCCGGCAGCAACCCCCGCCCCGATAGAAAGGGCAACTGAGACCATGAAAGTCGGACAGCTTGAAAAAACCGCGCACTTCCGGCAGATCGAGCAGCACCCGCTGCAACGGCCGGGGCAGACGCAGGATGGCACGGCTCCGTTTGCCCGGGTTCTCGAGGGTAAGCTCGCACGCGCCAACCACCAGGTCAAGTTTTCCGCGCATGCTGCAGACAGGCTCGCTTCGCGCAACATCGTGCTGACGGACCGCGATTTGTCGCTGCTCGACAGCGCTGTGACCCGCGCAGCGGCCAAAGGTGGAAAAGAATCGCTGGTGGTCATGGACCACCTTTCTTTCGTGGTCAATGTCGACAACCGCACAGTTATCACCGCCATGCAAAACAGAACAGGAGGTGCAGATAAGGTATTTACAAAAATAGACAGCGCAGTGATCGTCTAGTCTAAAGTAGCGGGACCGGCCCCCGTCGTATTGGGGAGGTCCGCCACCGTGGAACGACTGAAGCGGTGGAGAACAAATTCA
>CAZTNL010000208.1:0-5949 GCA_964614885.1 uncultured Calditrichaceae bacterium
AGGAATGGCCTCATGATCGTTGGCGCTTATCCAACCGCGCATTTTCACACAATTAACGGCATTGCGGACGTGCCGGTAGCGGACCATCTCTATCCTTTCAGCTCTGAGAAGTACTTTGACGGCAGCAGGGTGCGCCCTGTCAAGTCGGGTGAGGAGTTGGCGGAACTCTATTTAAAACCGCTGGGAATCAGCCGGGAAGAATGCTGGATCACAGACCTGGTGAAAGTATTCTTGTTCAAGGAAGGGCACATAGAACGTTACCGGAAACTCCAAAGGAATGACCTGGAAGCCAGCAGAAAAGACTTCAGAAAATATGCACAGGCAAGTTTAAGTTTTTTACACAAAGAAATAAAACTGGCGCAACCAAAAGCCATTTTACTCCTCGGATTGGAAGTCATTTCCGTCGTGCTCGACTGCAGCGAATCAAAAGCCAGGCTATTAATCGGACCGAACAAAATTCTGAGTGACGCTCCTATGCCTGACGTCTTTTTCGCGCTGCCCCATCCCGGCATTGTCATGCGGAACTCAGAGGTTGGACTTATCTGGCGCAAGAAATTGAAGGAGGAGTTGATACCGGCGATCCGCGGTTTTTGGCAGGAGTCCGCAGGATAGTTGGGTCGGGGTTCGAGTTGTTGTATGGGACCTGGCGCACTACCAGAAGATCGCGGTGGCGCTCAAGGAAACCATCCGCTTCATGCCGGAAATCGATGAAGTCATCGCGCAACACGGCGGCTGGCCCGGTGCATTTGTGACGGGGAAATCCGCAGGCAAAGAGCAATGAAAGAAACTTATGAATGCCCAAACTGCGAGCAAAATATGGATGGCTTCGCCCGAAAGTATTTTAAGATTGTCACAGAAAACAAGAAATTAACAAGAAGAGTATCGGAGCTGGAGGGACAAATCGAATACTGGGGAGCAGGCAAACTCGTTGCCAGCCAGAAGAAGAATACGTTTCACAGACCACAATGCAGGTGGGCCATGTATATTTTCCAATCGCCTAACCTACTGGAGTTCTCATCCCACGAAGAGGCCGTTGAAGCTGGCTACAGGCCGTGCAAAACGTGTTGTGCATAGTCACTATGCTCCCGGGAATTGAGTGATTGCTATTGGTCTGAGCCAAATCGGAAAACAAGAGAAGGCCCCATGAATAAACCGCCCGCAAATCCAAAGATCTACCACATCACCCACAAAGACAATGTCGGGCGCATTGCGCAGTCGGGTGTGCTCTGGTCAGACGCGAAACGGTTGGAGCTGGACTTCGAGTGTGAGCTGGTGGGAATGTCGGAAATCAAACGCCGCCGTTTACAGGATCTTCCGGTTCACTGCCATCCCGGAACGAAAGTTGGCATATATGTGCCTTTTTACTTTTGTTATAGATCGATAATGTTGTATATTCTGCATAAGGGCAATCAACCCGGGCTTACATATCACGGCGGTCAACAACCAATCATCCATCTTCAGAGCGATCTTCAGGCGACAGTTTCCTGGGCGGAGGCCAATGACAGACCGTGGACCTTTTCTGACAGCAATGCCGGGGCGTACTACGCAAACTTCTTTGACCGCTTGACAGAGCTTTCGAACATTAACTGGCAGGCGGTTGCCAGCACAGACTTCCGCGACCCCGAAGTAAAGGAAGGCAAGCAGGCAGAGTTTCTGATCTTCGAGTCCTTTCCATGGCAGTTAGTCGAGCACATCGGCGTGTGTGACGAGATAATCGCAGATGAGGTCAAGTGCGTACTCAAGGATGCCGACCACCAACCACGAGTTGTCGTGGAACAAGGTTGGTATTTTTAGAAAGAGAGGCGAACGATGATTGACTTAAAGCGAGGCGACATTCTGAAAGCAGATGTCGAAGCCCTTGTCAACACCGTCAATTGTGTAGGCATCATGGGGCGCGGCATCGCGCTGCAGTTCCGCAAGGCTTACCCGGAAAACTACAAAATTTATCGGGCCGCATGCAACAGGAAGCAAGTTCAGCCCGGCAAGATGCTAATCCATGATCTCGGCAAGCTATTTTATCCGCGCTACATCATCAATTTTCCGACTAAGAGACATTGGCGAAACAAGAGCCGATTGGAAGACATCGAGTCCGGTCTCGCGGCTCTCGTGAAAGACGTCCGCAAGCTGAAGATCAAGTCCATCGCCATTCCGCCTCTTGGAGCCGGACTCGGCGGCCTCAATTGGGATGACGTCCGCTCCAGGATCGAAGAGGCATTTCATGAAATGCCGGAAATTGAGGTCATGTTGTATGAGCCCGCTGGCGCGCCCGCCGCGGAAAACATGGCTAAAGAACAGAAGGCTCCCCGGATGACCCCCGGACGCGCAGCGCTCCTGGGCTTGATGAAGCGATATCTTTCAGCAGTCATGGATCCGACGATCACACTCCTGGAAATCCACAAGCTAATGTATTTCATGCAGGAAGCCGGTGAACCATTACGACTTCGGTACAACAAAGGTACCTATGGACCATACGCAGAAAACTTGCGGCACGTTCTAAGCCAAATTGACGGCTACTTCATCAAAGGCTATGGCGACACCGAGGACAAGCCAGACAAAGCGATTGAACTCAATCCCGAGGCGGTTGGGCAAGCGGAATCTTATCTTGCAAACCACCAAGAAACTCTGCAACGTTTTAAGCAAGTGTATGAGTTGATTGCCGGATTCGAAACTCCATTCGGAATGGAGCTGCTTGCTACCGTGCATTGGGTTGCAACTCGAGAGAAGGCAAGCAGCGATACAGAGGCTTTGGCAAAAGTACATGCATGGCATGCCCGTAAGAGCATGTTTTCCTCACGCCATGTGGCCACCGCGTGGGAAGTTCTTGCCGCCAAGCGTTGGTTCAATAGCAGCCACACACATAGTTAGAATTCTATACCCTCACTTCGAAATACCTGGGGCGCTACCAGAAAATCTTGCGCGCCCTGAAAACCGTCCACTACAAAAAAAGCCACCCCAACCGGGGCGGCTTTTTTGATTCTGGATCTTGCTTCAAATCACGGAGCATCCAGACCGAATGCAACGTAGTTGTAGCCGATGTACTTGTTCCATTTCTCCGGTACTTCGTCTTCGGGGAAAATGGCTTCGACAGGACATTCCGGCTCGCAGGCGCCACAGTCGATGCACTCCTCAGGATGGATGTAAAGCGTTTCCAGATACGCCTCATCCCCTTCGGAAAGCTCGGTATCTTCGATTTCGTAGATACAGTCGACCGGACAAACCTCGACGCAGGCTCTATCTCTGGTTTCGACACACGGTTCCGCGATGATGTAGGTCATGTTTTCACCTCCTTTCCATAAGCGATGTGCTTGCCAGGTAATTCTATGTTCGTCACTTTTGAACCATCCTCAAGCAGGTGCGGTGGACCTCGGCAACGACATCATCATAGTTGACGGCGATGCTGCCGTTCTTGAGGTAGAAAATCGTTTGTATGATCGTGCCCATGACCATGGCGCCGGCGAGCTGGATATCCATTTTGCGGAAGATACCCTGCTTCTGGCCCAGGCGCAGAATTTTGCTGAGCATGTCTTTGGGTTTCATGCGGCCGCGGGACAGCTTCTTCAGCTCGGTCTGGTGTGCGGCAATAATGAAAGCGTAGCGCCGCTGCTCGCGGCGGGAGAATTCGAAAAATCCTTCGATGTAGGCGTAGAGCATCTCTTCCGGACCTTTGGCATGCTGGAGATACCCTTTGAGAAAGCTCCAGAAGTAGTTCAGATTTTCTTCAAAGACGCTCTCGGCCAGGTCTTCCTTGCTGTCGAAATGGCGGTAGATGGTGCCTTCGGAGATGCCGGCGCGCAAGGCGATGTCGCGGGTAGTGGTGGCTTTGATGCCTTTGCGCATGAACAATGCCAGAGCGGCATCTATTAAGTCGGTCTTTTTGGTTATCGTGCGCGCCATCGATATTTCGGGTAAGTGAGTATTTACTTACATTGGATTATAGAGAATCAAAAACCGAGAAGCAAGCGTTTTTTTGCTTTCCTGGCCCTATCCGATTTCTTGCGGGCGCGGCCACAAATTTGTGGAATCGAAAGCGCAACTTGCTTACATTAGGCAAAATATTGCAAACGGAGGTGTGCCATGAAATTAAAAACGCTGCTTTTTTCCTTGCTGCTGCTCATGCTCTGGGCGTGCGCCGGAGGGGACAATCCGCTCGATCCGGGATCGAGCGTGGTGGACATCGCCATCCGCAACAATCTCTTTGTGCCCGCGCAAAAGACCGTCTCGGTCGGCACCACCGTTCGCTGGACCAACGATGATCCGGTAGAAATGGAAAACGATTTTCACACGGTTGACAGCGGCAGGCCAATGAACCCGACGACGCTGTTCAACAAGACGTTCACAGCCAAAGACCAGAGCGAACAGTATACGTTCAACACGCCGGGGGTCTTTCCGTACTATTGCGCCCGGCACGGGGAGACCGGCACGATCACCGTCAACTAGCCTGAAATGGGGTATCACGGCCGGAGTTGGTATTTTTTTTGAAAAAAAGATAGGGTAGCTGCGATTCGGATCGTATTCATGAGTGAACGCGGCTTTCTGCTTCGCGAAACGAGGGCCCACGTTGACCGGAGCGAAAGGCGTTCATGAATTGAAAACGAACCGATATCTTCATCAGAAAGGATGACACAATGAATCACCTCAGATTTCTCTCGCGACTGGCTTTAGGCAGCCTCCTCATCTTTGCTTTCGGTTGTGGCAACACAGACACCAGCCTCAGCTCCGGCAACAACACGACGCTCGACGAATCCGCGCTGGCCAAACAATCGACCGTTAGTTACGAGTATTCGAGTATGGATGCCGCCGATGAAAATCCCGAATTCAAGGACGCGATTTTCTCCATCGGCTGGAGCACATACTACAATCCGTTCGATCAGACCGTCGCCGACCGCAGCGACGCTTTTGCCATCGCCCCGGACACCTCGGCGGACAACCAGCAATTTCGCCGGCACCTCGGCGGCAAGGACATGGGAACGGTGACGCTGGCTTACGGCAGCGACAGCATCGAACTCTTCCGGGTGGAAATGCGCAATGGTGGCGTCTTCTATAATTACGGCAAAAGACGGCCCGGCAACCCGCGCGGCATGTTTCACGGCGACAACGGCGAAGTTGGCGAAGCCATTCCATTCGTAGCCGGTCAAACCTACCGTTTCGATGCCAGCGGCTCGGCGGACTTCCCCGCGATGTCGGCTGAGATAGCTGCGTCCGCACAGGCGTTGCAGGTCACAGCGCCTGCCGCCGGCACCCAAATCGACGGCAGCGACCTGGCAGTGACGTGGGATGGCGGGGCAACCGGCGGGAAGATTGTGGTCGGTCTCGTTCCGGTCATGGATCGCGGCACTTTCGAGCGCGACCATAACGGTGGCCAGGGCGGACATGGCGGCCCGAATGGTGGAAATGGCGGACGCATGGGCGGCGGGCATGGCGGTCCGATGGGTGGCCCCATGGGCGGCATGGTCCACGGCTTCGGTGACCGTTTCTCCGGCCCTTCCACCAATCATGACATGGAAATGGACGGCCCCGGACAGAATGCGCATCTGCACTGGATGTACGTTCTGGATGAAAACTCCGGCAGTTTCACCGTGCCGGCGGATGACGTTCAGGCTTTGCTCGGGATGCCCGGTGTCAAAGGGGCGTTGGTGCAGGTCAGGCAGATGGTTACCACCGATTTCGATATCGCCGGTCGCAAAGTAGCGATTCAGCTCCGCGCCGGCGATGCCGTTCAGGTAGACATCGCGCAATAACGGAATTCTCTGAGGCCGGCCTTCCGAAGACGCGACCGAACCGTCGCGCCAGGGGAAGGCCGGTTTCGTAAATCAGGTAAACGCAGACCGGAATCGTGACAGCAGAAGAGTACCAAAATCTCATCATCAGGCAGTTGCTCGGCGAAGCCGACGCGCAGGAAACAGAACTGCTGGAGAAGTGGCTCGGTCGTTCCACCGCTAACCAGAAGAT
>CAZTNL010000209.1:0-5948 GCA_964614885.1 uncultured Calditrichaceae bacterium
GCACGCTCCAACTCCGCCCGGGTGTGGCATTCCACGAGGGTGCAGAGACCGAACTCACGCGCTGCGGCCGCCAGCTCCCGGCACTGTCCATCGCCGAGCACGCTTAGGATCAGCAGAATCGCATCTGCACCATGAACCCTCGCCTCTACAACCTGATAAGGATCCAGCATGAAGTCTTTTTGCAGGACAGGCAGAGACACCTGTTTACGGGCCAGGCGCAGGTGTTCCGGCATGCCTTGAAAGAAAGGTTCGTCCGTCAGCACCGAAAGCGCTGCTGCGCCGCCCGTGGCGTAGCTCCGCGCCAACTCACCCACGTCAAAGCTTCTTCGGAGCACGCCCCGTGAGGGTGATGCTTTCTTGATTTCCGCGATGACTGCCACACCGTTACTCTTCGCCAGCGCAGCCGTAAAGTCTCTGGCTGGAGGCGCCTGCGCCACCTGTGCCGACAACGCCTGCAGTGACACCCCCCTCTTGCGCATGCGGATTTCTTCCCGCTTCTGCTCGACGATCTTCGTCAGGAGATTCAACGAACCGCCTCGCTGATCCTTTGTAGGTCCGCCAGCTTTGCCAGTGCGCGGCCATCGTCCAGCACAGAAGCGGCCAGTTCGGCCCCCTGCCGCAGGTCAGGCACAGCCGCGCCAACCAGTAACCCTGCAGCTGCGTTCGCGACCACGAGATTGCGGGCGACACCCCTTTCTCCCATCAGCACAGCGAGCGCGATCTCCCGATTGGCAGCGACATCACCTCCGGGAATCGCCCGCGGCCGGCGCGTTTTCAGCCCCAATTCCTCCGGAGTGATGCTTCTCCCGACGACTCCTCCAGCGGAGACCTCGTAGAGCGTTGTGGGCGCGAATACAGATATTTCGTCCAGACCGTCGTCACTGTGAAGCACGAGCGCATGCTCGGCTCCCAGTTCCGCCAGGGCTCTGGCGAGAAGGTCTGCCGCCGGGCGGTCGAAAGCGCCCACAACCTGTCGCCGCACACCTGCTGGGTTTGTAATCGGTCCCAGAAGGTTGAAAACGGTGGCCACGCCAAGCTCCCGGCGGGGCACGCTGGCATGTTTCATCGCTGTATGCAACAGCGGCGCGTAGAGAAAACCAAACCCGATTTCATCCAGACAGTGCCCAGCCTGAACCGCGTCGAGCTCGATCCGGACGCCGAGGGCCTCAAGAAGATCCGCGCTGCCGCACTTACCTGAGACCGAGCGGTTGCCATGCTTCGCCACCGCAACCCCGGCCGCAGCCACGACAAACGACGCCACGGTCGAGATGTTGAACGTTCCAGCCCCGTCGCCGCCGGTGCCACACATGTCCACGGGATTCTTTCTCCTGGTTTTCACCACCGTCGCGCGTTCGCGCATGGCCAGAGCGAAGCCCGCGATTTCCTGATAGGTCTCCCGCTTTAGTTTTTCAGCCGCCAGAAAGCCGGCTATCTGCGAGTGGGTTGCCTCTCCGCACATGATGGCCCGCATCGCAGCTTGAGCCTGTGTACGGGTCAGACTGCGACCTTCCAGTACCGTATGCAAGTCATTCGGGTTCATTGAGAGTGCCCTCCTTCCGTCGTCTGCAGATAGATAGGAAATTTTTTAGCAGCAACTTCCCTTCGAGCGTCAGAATGGACTCCGGATGGAACTGAACGCCGTAACAGGGGAATCGGCTATGTTGCATTGCCATGATCACGCCATCAGCGGTCTCGGCCGTTACCGTAAGGTCGCTCGGCAAAGTTTTCCGGTCTACCATGAGTGAGTGATAGCGAGTCGCGGTAAATGGGTTGCTGATATCGTGGAAAAGGTGGCTACGGTCGTGCGAAATCACCGAGGTCTTTCCGTGCATCAGGACCGGCGCAGAAACCACCGCACCACCGAAGGCGCAGGCGATCGCCTGGTGTCCGAGGCAAACGCCGAGAACAGGAACGAACGACGCCATCTCCTGCACTGCCGGAACCGAAATACCCGCCGCCTCCGGTCGACCCGGGCCCGGAGAAATCACAATGCCTTCGGGGTTTATTCCTCTGATCCCGTGTAGGTCGATGTCGTCGTTCCGCCTCACTTCCAGCCTGGCGCCCAGCTCACCAAAATACTGGACCAGGTTGTAAGTAAAGGAATCGTAGTTGTCGATCATCAGAATCATTTCAAGCCCCTTTCCGCGAAATCAATGGCCTCGCGCAGCGCGCCTGATTTATCCAGCGTTTCCTGGTACTCACGCGCCGGGTGTGAATCGGCAACGATACCCGCGCCCGCCTGGTACGAGGCATGCCCGTCCTGGTCCACGACGATCGTGCGGATTGCGATACACGTATCCAGATTGCCTGAGAAGTCCAGATAGCCCAGCGCTCCCGAGTAGACACCGCGGCGCTCCGGTTCCAGCTCGTGAATGAGCTGCATCGCCCGCACTTTCGGTGCTCCGGAAACCGTACCTGCGGGAAAACACGCCTGGAGTGCGTCGAGCGAGGTTTTGCCGCTCCGTAACCTTCCCGAGACCCCGGAGACCATGTGCATCACGTGGGAGTATTTCTCAACCTGCCTGAATTGGGTGACTTCGACCGACCCGTAGTCGCAGACTCTGCCGATGTCGTTGCGCCCGAGGTCCACGAGCATGACATGTTCAGCCGATTCCTTTGCATCGTCCAGAAGACCCGTCTGAAGGAGCGCATCCTCGGCCGGAGTCGCGCCGCGTGGTCTGGTCCCCGCGATCGGCCGCACCTCGACTGCGCGACCTTCCACCCGAACGAGCATTTCCGGAGAGGACCCCACAATTGACAGGTCCCGGTCTTGAAGATAATACAGGTAGGGCGACGGGTTGATCGCCCGCAGCGCACGGTAGATGTCAAAGCTGTCACAGGTAACACGCCTCCTGAACTTTTGCGATAAGACCACCTGAAATACATCTCCCGCCCCGATGTGGGCCTTAGCCGTACGAACCGCATTTTCAAAACCAGTCTGACCGAAGTTAGATTCCCCCACCTCACCTCTTTCTGTACACCGGGTTGGTTCGTCCGGCCCCTGGCGCAGCGCCTCTCGAATCTTCTCGATCGATGCGACCGCATTCTCGTATTTCTGACCCAGCGATGCGCCGCCCTCGTCGAGAAAGACATTGTGCATGATGTACACCCGGCGCTGGACGTGGTCGAAGGCCAGCACCTTGCCGAACAGGGACAGAGCCGCTTCCGGCGCGTTCGAGCCGCTCGGGTGACAGGGAACATTTTCCACGCACCGGACCGTTTCGTAGCCAAAATAGCCGACCGCGCCACCCGTAAACCGAGGCAAGCCGGAAAACTTCACTGTCCGGTAGGCAGCAAACCGCTCCTTCAGGTAGTCAAAAATGCTGGCTTCTACAGAGGTTTGCTGACCGTTTTCGTCAATGGTCACCACCCCATCGGAAAAGCGCACGGAAGCAAATGGCGCGTAGCCAAGAAAAGAGTAGCGCGCGACCTGCTCACCGCCCTCCACACTCTCGAGAAGGAAGACCTGCTCTGAAAGCCGGCGCAGACACATTGCAGCCGATACGGGGGTCAGCGTATCCGCCAGAAAGCTCTCCCAGACTGGAACGACGTTCCCTTGGTGCGCGGCCTCCTCGAATTGTGAAAACGAGATCATCTGAACCTTTCCATCTGTCCCAGAAACTAAAAAAACCCACTGCACATCATTCTGCACAGTGGGTTGGAATCGTAACTTAAAATCTATTTAGAGAGCGCTAGGCCCGCAATGAACGCATCCTTCCCACTATTGGCCACCACCAATACCAATAATAACGAGTTGTGGAAAAAATGAAATTCATTTTCATGCCGGTGTTTGAGATTCGATTGGGTTGAAAGTTACACGAATTTCTCTAAATGTCAAGAGAATTCTTGCAACAACCGTTTCCATGAGCGCCGTCGCGATGCTACGCGCTCCTCCTAACACATTGATCCGTCAGCAGGTTATCATCCGCTTTCAACGGTTGGTTTGAATTCCGTGCAGCAGCGACTCCACCAACGTTTCACTCGCCTTCTGCCAGTCAACTGCATCCCGGTCGGCGACGATCTGCAGGATCAGTCCGTCGTAAGCGCCGACCAGCGCCGCCGCCAAAGCGTGCGCGTCGACGGGCCGCAGTTGCCCGCGTTCCATGCCATCTTCAATGACCCTCGCGAGACGACGCCTCAGGGTTTCAAACATTTCCCGGAACGCGGACAAGACATCCGATTCCCTGGCCAATTGCCCCCAGAACTCCATCTCAACCCGCCACAGATCCTGGTTTCGCAAAATAAGCGACATGGCCGATCGCGCGATCTTGTTGAGCCGCAGGAGTGGATCCTCCTCAGTTGACAGCACTTCATCCCAGCCGGTGTAGATCTGCTCGACCATCTCGGCCAGCAACGCCAACAGGATCTCGCGCTTGCTTTTAAAATAGTAGTAGATGAGTCCTTTGCTGAACGGCAGCTCAGCGCTGATCTCATCCATTGAACAAGCGTCATACCCCTTGCGGCAGAAGCAGCGCGCGCTCGCCTGCAGAATTTCCTCTCGCCGTTTTTTTTCTACACTTGGTCGCGGACACATACGGAACCTCAGGTTACACAGAAAAGTGGCGTAGAAACCACAGATACATCAGCCCCCTTTCATCAGGCGTCCGAAACCGGTGCCTGCGCGGCCATCGATTTTCAAAAACTATACTTCAGGCGTAGCTGCACGCGGTCATTGTTGGCGTACACTCCGAAAAATCCCTTATCCGACCCGCCCAGAATGTCGGCGGAGACACGCAGAATGACGCCATCGGCAAGCTCGCGCCGCCAGTAGGGTCGCATGAAATAGTCTCCATGCCGGAAATTGTAGGCTCCCTCAATCCCGACTTTGGTGCGGTCGCCGACTTCGCCCTCAACCTTGCCCAGCAGAGAGCGCTGAAAGACGTGCCTCAGGTCGGCGCCCTCCCTATTGAATCCGTACCGCGGGATTTCCTGCACCCACTGCGCCAAAAGAAAAAGATTGCGCCCGCCGGGCAAGACAGCGAACTGCCGGTCGATCCCGAGGACATACTGAAAATACGGGTCGTCGATCTCGGGATCTCTGCCTGAGGCGTCCGCGGTAAAAAAGTAGGCCGCTTCTCCGCGCGCGTTCCACTTCCCAAGCGTTGTGGCAAAATCCCCACCCATCACGTTCAGGCGATTGTAGACAGCTTTTACCCGCGGCACCACTTGACTGCCGACTTGTTGCAGCGACAAGCGATAATCCGGCAGATCATTCCAGCCATGATAGCCACTGACAGAAAGATCCCACCCGTGCCCGCTCCAAGACACCTTCACGGCTAATTGCGTGTTCGCCAGCGTCTGCTCCGGTGTTTTCG
The DNA here is from genome assembly GCA_964614885.1 of uncultured Calditrichaceae bacterium. Lineage (GTDB taxonomy): Bacteria > Zhuqueibacterota > Zhuqueibacteria > Oceanimicrobiales > Oceanimicrobiaceae > JAJDAG01. The sequence goes on from CAZTNL010000209.1 coordinate 5,316, forward strand.
CCGCATCCACGAGGAAAGGGACCGGGAGTGTCACGGGTTGGGAAATCGTGTCTCCGAGAAAGTCTGACAGCGGCGGAAACCAGCGCGAGTGAAGGCCCGGCAGGCCGCTGGCCTCGAATTGCGGAACGGCCACCCATTCAAACGCAAAATCTCCTGCGTACAAATCTGACTTTAGGGCAAGGACCCCGAGCTGCTCATCTTCGGTGTCGAGAATATCCGTAAAGTCCCACGGGGAAATATTGTCCGTCGGGTTCACATAGTCCGTCTTGCCCCACCGGATGATCTGCTTGCCGAACCTAACATCGAGGTTCCCTGCGTAAAAGTCGATGTAAGCCTCTTTCAGGAAAATGCGGTTGCGCACGGAATTGGATTGGTCGTCCCGGAGTTCGGTTTCGGCGTAAAACGAGGCCTGGTCGGAGATCTCCCCTGATAGCTTCAGTTCGAGGATGGCCTGGTTGCGGCGATTTATGGTCGGCGGCGGCTGATTCTTGAAATACGATATGTGGTCGATCTCGACAAAGCCGTCCAATACCGGTGTCTGAGGAAAAGCGGGCTGAACGCACCAGGCCAGAACGAAGCAGACGCAGAGCCGTGTGGCCACGAGGCGCCACAAGGTCAATTTTTGGGATAAGC
>CAZTNL010000210.1:0-5941 GCA_964614885.1 uncultured Calditrichaceae bacterium
GGTCTCCGCTTCCTGCCACGTTTTTTCGGCGCGGGCGGCTTGCACCTGTTGCCCGTAGGGGAAGGTGTCGTTTTCCCTGAGCAGATTGCGTCGTTGAATCTCTTCGCGCGCGAGACCCATCTGTTCCGCGGCTTTGGCGATGGCGCTTTCGATCACGAAGCTGCCCTGCGGGCCGCCGAAGCCGCGGAAGGCGGTGTTGGGCGGCAAGTTGGTCCGGCATGACGCGCCGAATATGCGTGCGTTCGGAATAAAATAGGCATTTGTGCTGTGGAAGAGCGTTCGCTCGAGCACAGCCGGCGAGAGGTCTGCCGCAGCCCCTGCGTTTTGGTAGTGGCGCACGTCGTACGCCAGAATCTTGCCCTCTTTGCTCAGGCCGATCTTGAAATCGGCAGAGTATGGGTGGCGTTTGCCCGTCATCAACATATCCTGGTGCCGGGGCACTACCAGCTCTACGGGCGTGCGGCTTTTCCAGGCTGCCAGCGCGGCAAGGCAGGCCCAGGCTGTGGCCTGATCTTCTTTGCCGCCGAAGCCGCCGCCAAGCCGCTTGACGTCTACCTGCACCTGGTGCTGGGGCAAACCGAGAATTCGGGCAACCGCGCGCTGGACGGCGTAGGGGCTCTGGGTTGACGCAAACACCTGCCAGGCATCGCCATCCGCCGGCGCCACTCTGGCGCGCTGGGTTTCGAGGTAGAGATGTTCCTGACCTGCAATATCGCATCGACCTTCGACGACAACGTCGCACGCGTCCCAGGTGGCATCGACGTCGCCGATTTCGAACGTTCGCTGTGCGCCGATGATTTGACCGGCCGAAAAAGCCTGTCGCGGATCTGTGACGGCGGGCAACGCCTCTACCTCGAATACTATTCTTGCCAATGCCTTGTGCGCATTGGCAAAGGTGTCGGCCACGACCAGCGCCACGGGCTCACCGATGAAATGGACCTCGTTTTCGGCCAAGAGCTGTTCGTCGGCAATGAGAGCGCCAATTTGATTCTCACCGGGAATGTCTGCCGCGGTCAAAATCGCGACGACGCCTTCCAGCCCGCGTGCCGCGTCTATGTCTGTTTTTTTGATTTTGCCGTGTGCGATTGGAGAACCGAACACGGCGGCGTGAAGCATGCCTTCCGGGCGCGGCAGGTCGTCGACGTATCGCGAGCGGCCGCGAACATGATCTCTCGCGTCAAGGTGCTGCATAGAACTCCCTCACGCTGATGAGTTTCGGGAAGAGGCGGGCGAAGTGCGCGATGAACAGTTGCCGCACCAACAGCCGTTTGTATTCGGCCGAGCCGCGAATGTCGCTGATCGGCGAGATCTCCGACTGGGCGACGCGGGTCGCCTCCACAATGCTCTCGCGGGTAATTCGTTCGCCGCGCAGGAACTCGCAGGTTTTATGTAAATACATCGGAGTTGGGCCGACGCCCCCCATGGTCAGGTCGATGCTGCTGACCACATCCCACGTTGCCAGGATCTTGATGGCGCTGTTGACCGAGGCAATGTCGAGCGTCCTGCGCTTGGAGACTTTCTCGAAATTGATTTTGGTTTCTTCGGCCGGGACGGGGAAGATGATCTCTGTGAGAATCTCGCCGGGTTTCTTGTCGAGGGTTTTGTACCCCTTGAAGAACTTCGTCATCTCCACGGTGCGCTTGCTGCGTCCGGCGCGCAGGACCAGCTTGCATTCAAGAGCCAGCAGCAGTGCCGTCATATCGCCGATGGGCGAGGCGTTGATGATATTGCCACCGAGCGTGGCACGATTGCGGATCTGCCAGGACGCGTTGTGGAGATTGTAACGCTGTATTTCCGGGATGATCTCGTTGATCAGCGGGGCATTGGCGAAATCCTCAAATGTCGTCAGGGCGCCGACGTGCACACGGCCCTGCAGCAGCTTGATCTGTCTCATCCCGGGGTTGAGATTGAGGATGTGCAGGTGGGCATCGGGCAGTTCCGCGCCCTTTTGCACGTAAATGTCCGTTCCGCCGGCAACGAAGTGGTCGCGGGCCACACGGCCATTTCTGAGCACCGGCCCCGGGATCTTACTGAGTCTGGCAGGGATCGACTCGAACCAGGGCGGCACAACTTTGTTGGCGATAAGGTGACGGAGCCACTTGTTGTCGGCAGGACCGTTCGGGGAGTCTTCAGGCGCGAACTGCTGCACGAGCTTTTGGCCGGCGCGTTTGAGCGAAGCATACCCTGTGCACCGGCAGAGATTGCCGCCAAGGGCGTATTTGACTCCGTCGGGGTTCAGCCCGGGCCGTGGGTTGAGCAGCAGGCCGGTCAGGGACATTACGATGCCCGGCGTGCAAAAGCCGCATTGGCTGCCGCCGTGCTCGATGATGGCCTGCTGCACCGGAGTCAGGTCGCCGGCGCTGATGCCCTCAATGGTCACCAGGTGCTTGCCGTGCAACTCAGCCAACGGCATAAGGCAGGAGGTCACCGGTCTGTATTCGACGCGATTGCCATCGAGCTGGCCAACGAGAACCACGCAGGCGCCGCAGTCACCTTCTTTGCACCCCTCTTTGGTACCGACAAGTCGTCTCCGGTCCCGCAGATAGTCCAGTACCAAAGTGCCTGCGGCGGCGCCGGTGGTGACGTCTTCGGCATTGAGAATAAATCGCGTTTGACCGGGCATCCGGGGTTCCTTCTCAGATAGGGTTCGATACAAAAAAATACGGATATCGCTAGCCAGATGCAACAGAAATTGCCCGCTGTCGGGTTGCGCTTGGTTGTGTATCTTTTATATTATTAAACTGTTCAGACATTGCGCCGAATCTAACCATAGCGGCAGGACGCGCCGACCGTTCGTTTTGCGGGACGTCGCCACGGCCGATCGGCTAACCCGAATGGAGGAGCGCTGACGTGGATTTCCTTTTCAAACGCACGAAAATGCTCGAGTCGAAGATCGAAGAGTTTATGGATGCCGTGAGCGAGGGGGCTCTGGTTTTCCAGGAGGCCATTCGAAACTACCTGAGCCATGACCAGGAAGCCTTTGAGCATAGCATCGAGGCGATCAGCAAGCTGGAAAAAGATGCCGACGAGCTGCGCCGAAGCGTCGAGAGCAGCCTGTATACACACGCGCTCATCCCGGAGCACCGGGGCGACGTGCTGGGTCTGCTGGAAACCATGGACAATGTGATCGATACAGCCAAGGGGACGCTAAACTGTTTCGCCATCGAAAAGCCGGACATCGGCATGGATCTTATGCGTGATTTCATTGCGCTGGCGGAGAAGGCTGCGGCAGCCGCAGAATCCGTGGTTCTGGCCAGCCGAAGTTTTTTTCGGGATGCCAACGCGGTCAAGGACCACCTGCACAAGGTTTATTTTTACGAAAAGGAAGCCGACTCGATCGCGGCCACGCTAAAGCGCCGGATATTCGATCAGGACATCGACCTGGGCCGTAAGATGCATCTAAGCAGCTTCGTGCGCCATGTCGATTTTCTGGCAGACCGCGCGGAAGAGGTTGCCGATCGCCTCTCGATTTACGCCATCAAGCGGAGCGTCTGAGCTCTATGCCTTTCTTCTTTCTTTCCAGCGGCGCTTTCCTGGGGTGGTCTCTTGGCGCCAACGATGCCTCGAATGTCTTTGGAACAGCGGTAGGCGCGCGGATGATCAAGTTCCGCACTGCCGCTTGGGTATGCAGCATCTTCGTGACTTTGGGAGCGGTCGTCAGTGGCGCCGGCGCCAGCCACACGCTCGGAAAGCTCGGTTCGGTCGATGCGCTCGCCGGCGCCTTCATGGTTGCTTTTTCCGCGGGATTCACCGTTTTCTGGATGTCGAAACTCAAACTGCCGGTTTCGACCTCACAGGCCATTGTCGGCGCGATTATCGGCTGGAATCTGTTTGCCGGCGCGCTCACCGATTATCGTGCGCTCACCAAGATCGTCACAACCTGGGTGGTTTGCCCATTGTTGGCCGCGGCGTTTTCCATGCTTTTCTTTGCTCTGTTTCAGTCCACTTTCCGGCGCCTGCGAATTCACCTGCTGCGAATGGACACGGTTATGCGGTTTTCGCTGCTCCTGGTCGGAGCCTTTGGAGCGTACAGCCTCGGGGCCAACAACATTGCCAACGTGATGGGCGTTTTCGTGCCGGTGGCGCCTTTTCACGATCTGGTATTGCCGGGCGGGTTGTTGTTTTCCGGAACGGAGCAGCTTTTCCTGCTGGGTGGTGTGGCCATTTCGGCCGGCGTCTTTACTTATTCGCGCAAAGTGATGGAAACCGTAGGCAGAAGTCTCCTGCGGCTCTCTCCGGAAGCGGCGCTTGTCGTCGTTCTTGCAAACGCGTTTGTGCTGTTCGTCTTCTCTTCGGTTTCTTTGCAGCAGATGCTGGTATCTGCCGGTTTTCCGGCCATTCCCCTGGTGCCGGTTTCAAGTACGCAGGCTGTGGTCGGAGCCGTTCTGGGCATCGGGCTTTTGAAACGCGCCCGTGGAATCAATTTCGCCGTTCTCGGCCAGATCGCCTCAGGCTGGGTGACTACGCCGATCATCTCCGGCGTGATCGCCTTCGTCGCCTTGTTTTTCCTGCAGAACGTTTTCAACCAGCAGGTGTACGTACACAGAGTGTACGGGGTGGACGCGCAGGTCATTGAACTGGTGGCGGCGCTGGGTGGCCGGACGACTGCGCTCAGGGCGTTGCTGGACTTAGAGTTTTCCAGCGCTGCACAGCTCGATGGCGAATTGCAGAGTCGCGGTTTTGGCCGGGAAGAGAGGCGGAGTATTGTGCAGGATTGTGAGCGCATCGATCTCGGCGTCACCGTCGAAGGTGTCTCGGCCCTGAAAGCAACCGGCGCATCGCCACAGCTTGTCGCGGTCGTGAACCGTCTTTCCGGCCGGCATTTCGATCATGCGTGGCAGTTTCAGCAGGCACTCGAAACGCTCGCGGCCGGCGACGGACTCCGAATACCGCTTCCGGAAGCTCAGGCCGAGCATGTTATCCGGACGTTAAAGGCGCCCCGCGGCCGTCCCGGTCGGGGCTAACTCTACTCCGATAGGTTCCCTTCGCCGGCGCAAGGGATCAGGCGGGCACGAGCTTTGCCTGCAGCACCGGTTCCATGTGGCGAACCGGGCAGGGGCTGCCGCCGTTTTCATATTCACAGTCTCCCCAGTAGAAGCAGCGCACGGAACAGATAGGCGCCTCTTCTTCGACGTTGCGTTCCGGGTATTCTTGACCGTAATTTTGCATTTGTCGTCGCCAGCGGCGTCTTTCCAGCAGCTCCTTCACCCCTTTCTTGCCAAGTATGTTGACGCGAATCATGGCTGAAAGATCCTGGGAAGCCCTTCCCTTGGCGTCGAAAAGCAGAAACGGCTTCATTTTCTTCACGGCATCTTTGACCGTGAAGTCGAAGGAGATGTAACCGAGCATCTCGACACGGACGCAAAGAAGCTCAAGGGCTGCCGCCTGAATGGCCTGAGCCTCTTTGAGCTCATCATCCGATTTCACCATGTTCAGGATGAGTTTCGGCGTGAAAGATTGCAGGGTGTCTTTGAAGATGGTCAGGGCTTCCTGGCTCACCCGGCCGACGCATTGCATGACATCGCCGACGGTTTGCTTGATGTGGTTGGGCTTGTTGATCTCGGCGTCGGCCACGATAGCCCGGGCATCCGGATAGTTCTTGAGTTTCCGGTTCAGCTCGCGCAGCAGGCAAACTTTGATAAAGCCGAAGGCCTCGTAAACCGACGTCGGCTCCGGCGTTGTGACCAGAATTTTCTCGTCGGCGAGCATGAAGAAATCGATGGTGTTGAAGCCGGCCCCGGCGCCGAGGTCCAGAATAATCGAATCCGCTTCCAGCTTCTTTAGCTCGCGGATAAATCGTTGTTTTTGAAAGTACTTCGGGTTTGCCAATCCAAGGGTGCCGCAGGCGCCGCTGATCAGGCTGAGGTTCTCGACCGGCGTTTTCAAAACGATGTCGGCCAACGATTCTTTTTGCAGCGTGTAGAAATCGAAGAAGGTAAAC
>CAZTNL010000211.1:0-3013 GCA_964614885.1 uncultured Calditrichaceae bacterium
GTGCTGCAAACGTGATTTCAATCCGAAGCTGCTTCATCATAGGGTTACTCCTTTTGTCTACCAATTCTCGATATGATAATATATTCTCTATTGGTGTTCGTTACGGCCGAAACTGTTTGTGGCCTCGACAAGCGCCACCGCTTTCTCTGCATTCTGTTTCCAGGAGTACTGCTGCACCATCTTTGCCCTGGCTTTCTCCCCCATATCCTGACGCAGCGCGCCATCTTCTATCAGTTGCGCCGACTTTTCCACAAACTGGTCGTAGTCGCCCGGGTCAAACAGCAGGCCGTCGACTCCATCCTCGACGATCTCTGCTATCTGGCCAACACGACTGGCCACCACGGCCTTTGCCGCGGACATATACTCAAAAAGCTTCAGGGGCGAAAAATAGAAAAACGTCAAAGCCGGGTAGGGCGCCAGAACGATGTCCATGGCTGCCAGATAATCAGGAATCGCCTCGTGGTCGACGTATCCGGTAAAAACCACCTTGTCCGCAAACGGCTTGTTGCTGAACTTTTCTTGCAGACCCGACCTCAGCGGGCCGTCCCCCACCAGAAGAAAGGCCAGCGTCCCGTACCTTGCCCTCAAGCGCTCAATGTACGCTTCCAGGCATTCAACTCCATGCCAGTAGTGGAACGAGCCGATAAATCCGAGAACGATATTTTCTTCAAGTCCATACTTTTCCCGAATACCGGTACCATCATTCTCGGGACAGAACCGCTCAATATCCACACCGTTTGGAATCACGCTTATTTTCCCGGCGTCGATGCCCTGTTTGATAAAATAATTTCGCAAAGCCGCGGATACCGTATAGACACGGTCGGCCAGCTTCAAAGTCATGCGCTCGGTCCATTCGGGAAGCAAAGGCAACTGCCAGGTACCCTTGTTGAAGGTTCTGTTCTCGAGCGCCATCGGCGAGTTCACTTCCAAGACCAAAGGAATCCCCTTGAGCCGGGCGACGATTGCTATTGAAAAATTCAGCAGATTATAGCGCACGAGGAGCGCGTCCGGTTTTTCCTGACTTATGAGGCGCCACTCACGACGGAAATAACCGACGTTTGAGAGCAGAGCGTTCAACTGCCTCAGGTAGCGCGAGAGCTTCGACTTCAGCCAGGCACGAGACTTCGACTGCACGGCAGCCTCTTCGCTTCCGAATTTATTGAGATCACATGACTTGATATCTACACCTAATTCCCGGGCTGCCGTCACAAACTCCCTGACATGAACGGCTGCGCCGACGGAGCTGTACGTCTTGTCAAAGAGGTAGTTGATGTACAACACCTTCATGCGGCCGGCGCCTCGTGCTGTGCCTTGCGCTCCACTCCGTCGTCCGGGCCGGACGCCGGCTCGCCGGAAAGAGCGTCGCAAATGTGGAATGCAACCGACCGTTCCTCCCCGGCCGATACGGCAAAATGCGTTCTCCGGCGGGCAAAAAACCTGAGCTTCCCCACCGCGGAAACCGTCGTCTCCAGGGCCTCGCATTCATCCAAATCGTCGGCGAACAAGATAAGCAGCCCCCGGCCCTCAGCGCTTGTCAAGCCGAGTCGCGCGGAATCGTTGACGCTCACGGAGAACCTGTCAATCGCCACCGGTAAATTGAAAAAGCGAAATTCGTCAAAAAGTGTATCTTCAAGAAAATCAAACCGATCCCTAATATCGATGACATCGGCACCGAACGAAATCTCCCGGGTCAGATCAAACGGACCGTAATCAAATGAGAGCCGAAGCTGGTCACCGTCGAGCTGAAAACCGCTCCCGGCTCTGTGTGCCGGCAGCAACCAGCCGTCCTTTGTTCTGGCCAAAGGTGCGAACAGATTCTGCTCCTGGCCGGCCGGGGTTCTCTGCCCGAACCGCTCCGGAGTCGGCCCGCCGGGACAGGAAAACACCGGACCGAGACCTTTCCACCAGAGATGGTGTGGCGTCACCCCCGCCTCACTCAGATACTCGGATGCTCCGGCGGTAAAGACTACGAAGTACTTCTCCCGCGAAATAACCGCTGTCTGGGTGGATTGCGAAGCCCAGCTATAGGTTCGTTGTTTCGCTTTCGCACCGCTTCGCGGGTTATTGAGCAAATGCGCCATGCCGAGCCAGACGCCCAGAAAGGCGTTGTAGACCGTCAAATGATGGTAGTCGTACCAGCCCGCGCGCTCCTCATCGGGGCGCTCGTTCAGCACCAGTGGGAAGTGGTTTCCACGTTTGAACCGCATCAGATATTCGAAAATCTTATCGGCTGCCGCCTGGCACCGTTCGTCGCTGTTCTCTTTGTACGATGCCTCGAGCGCGTAGATGGCGGCCGCATATCCGAAAATCTGCCTGTGACCACGTCCGACGTAATTGAACTCCCCATCCGGGTCCACGAACGGCATGAAGTAGTCTATGCCGGCGTCGAACCAGCGCTTGAGCGACGTCTCCTGAGTCAGAAGCCAGAGTCTGTGTACAATCGCGACGGTAAAAATATGATATTGAATGGGCCGGCTCAAATTTGGATTGTCATCAAAACTGCCATCCGGGCTTTGGGCGCCGGCCATGGTACGCAAATTCCATTTCATCAGCAGCGTGTCGAGCGGCGAACGCACAAGCTCGCGGCGCTCGGCGTAGGCCCACGCGCGCATGGCCGCCCAGTTTATGAGCTTGTTGCGATGGTTCGTACGCCATTTTTTCAGGCCACGCTGCCAGGTCTTTCGTTCCTCCGGCATCAATTGATCGCGCAGAAGTTCGAATGAGAGGACGAAGGCATAGTTTTGAAAATCCCAGTGGTACATCCACTCGGACATCGGCTGGTATTCGTTCGGAGATGTGCGCAAATGGAAGTCAATGGCCAGTTTGGCACTTTCGAGGAAAGTGGCTTCTCCCGTTTCCCGGAAGAGAATGGCGGCCAGCAGCGCGAAATGACTCGTGCTGTAGTGCTCACCCTGCACGCGACCGTCGATCGGGTCGAAAATCCCGCCGGCATCGTAGACCTGCAGCTCCCCATTGCCTGCCGGCCTGAGCGCGATTCCGGACACGGTGAAAA
>CAZTNL010000211.1:3113-5916 GCA_964614885.1 uncultured Calditrichaceae bacterium
ATCACCATCTCCATATCCGGACTCTCGACAAAACCGGTGTCTTTCAGATTTTCGAGCTCATCACCGTCGCACATGCATTTGTACATGATCCGCAGATACTGGCTCATGATCTTTGTCGGCACATGGAGAAACAGGGTGTTGACAAAGCGATTTTCGAACAAGGTTGAGGTTATCATGATGATAGCCGCGCCCAGATAATGTTTAAGTCTCAGCGGCGTTGCCGGATCGAGCTTGCCGTAATCCGGGACGGCCAGGCCGAGCGCTTTGCGGATGCGTATGTAGGCGAACGCGATCTTTTTCTTCAGGTTGATGGTCGGCAGCATGCCGCGCTTAACCATGTTTCGTGCCGCCGGTTCCACGTAAAGCACTCCCTGCTGCACCATCTTCTCGACCAGCTCCGAACCGGTCTCCGTTCGCGCCATGATATAGGACCAGCCATCTTTGAAATCGGGCCTGTCGGGCACGCCACCGCCACGCCATTCATCGCCGCAGACGATATCGGCAAATTCGGCAATGGCGTCGGTGCAGGTAGCGCAGCGAACGCGCTCGAAGACTGCATGCGCCCAGAAAAACTCCTGAACCGGATGCAGAATATTGTTGCTGCCATCCTTCTTGACCACGTTGAATCCGCCGGGCCAGGTCTCGTCCCGGTAGCGAATTTCTTTGATCTCGTCGAAATTCTTCACGCCGGCGCGCCGGATCAAATAGGTCGTGTTGGTAAAGGATGGATGAAAACCGCAAATGAGCCCGATGAGCACGGTGATCCGTTTCTTCAATCTCGGCATTTTTTGTTGTGCCAGCCGGATGCCGTGAATGTGGCAGGGCAGCCCGACTACGGCAAATCGCCCCTCCTCTTTCTGGATTTGCTCCAGGATCATGCCGGTAGGAACCGGCAGATACTTCGACTGCTGCGCCTGCAGCACTTCCTCGCGTGTCCGGGCGATGTAAACCTTGGGCTGCAGCGGATTCTCTTCATCCATCTTCACCACGACAGCACCATCGATATCCCCCTTTTCCAGCAGAGCTACCAGAATTGCGGAAACGATGCCACCCGAGGCGGCCTTCTGCCGTATGTCCAGCCAGTTGGTATAGCCGCTCCAGAATTCCCGGACCACACCGATATCCTTATCCTCCGGAATCTTCCCGAAGGTATCCATTTGCAGGCCGTCCCAGTCAAATTCCTCGCCCGGGCACGCGATGTGGCACAGATCACAGTCGGTGCACGACTCGCGGGCAAAGACAGGGTACATGCCTTTCTGCGGGTGCTGCTCAATAGTGATCGCATCTGTCGGGCAGACGCCGACGCAGACACCGCATTGGTGGCAATTCCCGTTTTCCAGTACGTGCTCTATATCCATAAGTGGGTCGGACCAGCCGCTCAGACAACTGCTGCGGTCAGCTCCTCTACTTTTTCCATAAATTTCGTATCGTTTTCATGCACCCGCCGCAGCCAGAGTTCGAGCAACACGAGCCCCCATACTCGACGGTATGTGATATCCTGCGTCCGAAATGTCTGCTTCAGCGTTTCGATTTCCGCATAGTCGAACATGCCGCGCTCCTCGACCACTTCCTTCGACAGGACAAAATCGACGAGCGGATACAGTTCATTGCGCAGCCAGATCGCGAACGGAAAATTGAAGCCGAGTTTCTTGCGTTCGACAACCTCGACGGGCAGTACATCGCGCACGCTCTCGGTGAAGATATACTTGGTTCTGCCGTCGCGCAACTTGAGATTTGCCGGGATATTGCTGGCGTACTCCACAAGTTTGTGATCGATGAGCGGCACACGGGTCTCGAGCGAAAACGCCATGCTCATAACATCGACGTCGCGCATAAGAATGTCGCCGAGGTGCGTTTTCAGATCCAGGTACGAAACCTTGTTGATGGCGTCGACCTGCTCCGGCAGATTTTCGTAATAGTCGCTGTAGATCGACATGGTGTCGGCGCCGTTCAGGCTCGCCCGAAACTTTTGAGAATAGAATCGGCGCTTCTCTGCCTCGTACAGTTCCATTCTGATGCGTGCGTACTTGTTCAGAAACGAGCCATAATCGTCGAGAAAGCGCTGCATCTTCCTGACCGGCGACAATCCACCCGGCAGCATTCTCATCGAGCCGGCAATGCTTTGCCGCACCACTCTGGGCAGTCGCTCCCAGGCGGCATCGCGTTGCATAAACTTATCGAGCAGGCAAAAAGAATTGTAACCGGCAAAAAGCTCGTCTCCACCCTGACCGCACAGAACAACGGTTACATCCTTAGCCGCCAGTTCCGAGACAAAGTAACTGTTGATGGCGTCGCTGGAGGGCTGATCCAAATGGTGGAGGAAACCGTCCAGGTGTGAAACGACATCCGCGGCAGTGAGCCGGAGAGCCTTGTGTTCTGTTTTGTATTTTCTCGAAACGAGATTGGCATAAAACGTGTCGTCATAGTCGGCGCCACCAACGTCGTAGCCGATCGAGAACGTCTGCACAGGCGCCGCTGAAATCTGACTCATGATGCCGACGATCGCGCTGGAATCGATGCCGCCGCTGAGAAAAGCGCCCAACGGAACATCGCTCATCAGCCGGATTTCAACCGACTCCCAGACGAGGTCGCGAAGCTGTTTCTTGTATTCAGCTTCATCCATCTCCGCGTTTTCAGCATATTCGATATCCCAGTAACGAAATACCTTGAGCGCGCCGTCCTTCACTTCCAAACCACAGCCGCCGGGGAGGGTGTAGATATCCTTGTAAATCGTCATCGGCACCGGCACCGCCTGCAGAGACAGATAGTGGTGAATCGCTTCGTGATTGAGTTCCGGCTTTAC
>CAZTNL010000212.1:0-2622 GCA_964614885.1 uncultured Calditrichaceae bacterium
ACATGAAACACAAAACCATAACCGTCGAGCTGTCGCACTTTTCCCGCTATGCGTTGGCCTGGAGCCGTTAGGGTGCAATCACTGAATTCGAGACAGGCATCTAATCACCAGACTCCCGAGAACAGGAGATAGAAAACGAAGAGAATCAAGAACATCACCGCAGCCGCCATGGCCTTAAGCTTCAACGCCTGCACCAGCCAGTCACCGCTGGCGCCGGCACAGTCGACAACGTCGGGATTGAAAATTCTGAGTTTTGGCGATTCAAACTCGCTGCAGAAAGTGATCCAGGTTTCGAAGTAGATCACCAGGAAAGACGGCGGCAAGCTGGAGTTGGCGCATCACGGAGCGACCGTCATGGCGGCCATGACATTGCGAATTCTGCCCAAGACCATCAGCGATGATGTCGAGGTCAGTATTTCTCTCGATGACCAGCAGTTCATCGGCAACATGGATGTCGTTTTTCAACCGCACGGTATCACCTTCAGCCAGCCGGCCATATTGAACATTGCCGCATCGGGGCTCGACTTGACCGGAATGAACCCCAACGCGATCGACATCTACTACGACAACACCGAGACCGGTCAATGGGAGAAGATGGAGCGCGAGGCCATTCTCGTGAACATCGTCGACGGCGCGATCGTGGTCGTCAACGCCTTGCTGCCGCACTTCTCGCGCTACGCAATCGGCGCCGAATAATTCTCAGCGGAGAGGGATGATAAGGCCTTCGGTGGCGTTGCCGCCGAAGGCCTTTTTCGTTTGGATGCGCTCTCTCCGCCTGGCAGCAACGGGTTCATGGCCCCGGATATGCCGGACATCTTTGCTAACCTGATCGATTCACAAATGTTGCCACAGAGACACAGAGGGCACTGAGAACTTAGAGAATCTGTTCCCCGTAAGATATAATTTTTAAAAATCAGGGAAATTCATCTTTCTTAACTTTCAAAAAATAAAACTCTGAGTGCTCTGTGTCACCGTGGCTATGAATTTTTCATGCTAATCCGCTTCAATTTGTCGCTTCAGTTTCCCGGCCCATGATTCAGCCTGTAGGCCCCTTGGGTTTTCCCTTGAAGAAAATCTCCCGGTTCTCTACATTACATTAACCCGCCAGCTCGTACAATTGCAGCCTGGAATCCGGTCGGTCGACTCACCCCATCAACTCAGCGTGAAAGGTGTTGCTACACGATGCAAAAGAGGTCAGGAAACAACGAACGCGGCCATTGGGGATCGAGAATGGGGTTCGTCCTGTCGACTGCGGGTTCGGCCGTGGGACTCGCCAACGTTTGGGCTTTTCCCTACCGCACCGGCGCGAACGGGGGCGCCGCATTTGTCGTCATCTATCTGGTGTGCTCGTTCGCCATCTGTCTGCCCTTCATGCTGGCTGAGATTACCCTCGGCCGCTTTAGCCAGAAAAATGCCGTGGGGGCGGTCAGAGCCATAAAGAACACCGGTCTTTGGCCCGGACTGGGCTTCCTCTGCATTTGTGCCGGCCTGTTCACGCTCAGTTTCTACGCGGTGGTTTCCGGGTGGAGTTTCGGCTACATTTTCAAGCTGTTGCTTGGCGACCAGACGCCGTTTGCCGTCTTTTCGGCGTCGCCGTGGCGGGTGCTGCCGCTCTTTGCCGGCTTTGTTCTCATCACTGTACTCGTGGTTCACAACGGCGTGCAAAACGGAATCGAGCGCTGGTCCAAGCTGCTGATGCCTTCGCTCATCGTTCTTATGCTGGCGCTGATCGTCTACGGCATGACGCTGCCGAACGCCGCCGCCGGGCTGCGCTTTTTTCTGGCGCCCGATTTCTCCAAAGTGCATGCCGGAACCGTGATGACTGCCATGGGCCAAGCGTTTTTTTCGCTCAGCCTCGGCATCGGCGGGCTGTTGACTTACGGCTCGTATCTATCGAAGAAGGAGAATATCGTTTCCGCCAGCGTTTACGTGGTGCTGCTCGATTTGGGCGTGGCGCTGCTCGCCGGTTTGATGATCTTCCCGGCGCTCTTTTCATTTGGAGCCGAACCGAGCGAAGGACCGGCTCTGGTATTCGTGGTGCTGCCGAAGATATTTGCTCAGCTCCCCGGCGGCAATCTGATCGGCGCCCTGTTTTTTGTCATGCTGACGATTGCGGCGTTGACCTCGGCGATCTCACTTCTGGAGCTGCCGCTCGCCTATTTCATCGATGAGCACCGGTGGCCTCGCCGGCGCGCGGTCTGGCTGGCGGCCGCGATCATCGTGCTGGTGGGACTGCCGCCGGCCTTATCCGGCGGTGCGGTTCCGGCCTTGTCTCACCTCAGCTGGTTTGGTGGAAAAAGTTATTTGGAGCTCATGATCTTTCTCTGGTTCGATGTCTTTCCCCCTCTTGGCGCCTTTCTGTTCAGTATTTTTATCGGGTGGGTGTGGGGCGCGGACAAGGCCGCGGCGGAGCTGAGCCTCGGCAACCCCGGTTTCTCCCGGCCGATTCCGGGTACGACGATCACACCGGCGCGGATTTGGGGCGTCTTCCTGCGCTATGTCTGTCCCCTTGCCATCTTGTTGATTTGGTTGAACGCTGTTTGAATAGATAGATTCAAGAGGAAGAGACGCCGGCAAAGTCATCATGGCCGAGCGCGATAACTTCTTCAGCGCCGTTCGCCG
>CAZTNL010000212.1:2722-5894 GCA_964614885.1 uncultured Calditrichaceae bacterium
ACGCCGGCAAAGTCATCATGGCCGAGCGCGATAACTTCTTCAGCGCCGTTCGCCGAAGCGGGACGCTTCCAGCCAGAAATGACCTGCGGCTCGCCAGCAGCAGCGCGGGCCACCCCAGTTTGCCCAACGAGGCTGAGCTTGAACTGTCGCAGCATGGCCCTGACCTGCTGCGCCTGCCCCGAGAGTTCTTCGGATGCGGCAGCGCTTTCTTCAGCGCTTGCCGTATTGCTCTGCGTCACCT
Source organism: uncultured Calditrichaceae bacterium (assembly GCA_964614885.1). Lineage (GTDB taxonomy): Bacteria > Zhuqueibacterota > Zhuqueibacteria > Oceanimicrobiales > Oceanimicrobiaceae > JAJDAG01. The sequence goes on from CAZTNL010000212.1 coordinate 2,964, forward strand.
CGTCGAGTTGCGTCAGACCCGCATTGACCTGGGCGATGCCTTCGGATTGTTCGCCTGAAGCGCCGGCGATCTCGGCGATAAGGTCGGTCACTTTCGCGACCACCGTGACGATTTCATCGAGCGCGGAGGCGGTCTCATTCGCGAGCGCAGAGCCGTGCTCGACCTTCTTGACCGAGCCCTCGATCAATTGCGTCGTTTCCTGCGCGGCGTGGGCGCTGCGCTGTGCCAGATTGCGGACTTCTTCGGCGACGACAGCAAAGCCCTTGCCGTGCACGCCCGCGCGTGCCGCCTCGACTGCCGCATTGAGCGCCAAAAGGTTGGTCTGGAACGCGATTTCATCGATGGCTTTGATGATCTTGGATATCTCACCGGACGACTTGTTGATCTCTGTCATGGCGGTCAGCATTTTTTTCATCTGGCTGTTGCCGGCATCTGCCTGGGTGCGGGCATTGGCAGAGAGTTGATTGGCCAGGGCTGCGTTGTCCGCATTTTGCCTGGTCTGGCTGCCGATTTCGTGCATGGAAGCCGTTATTTGCTCCAGTGAGCTGGCTTGCTTGGTCGCACCGTCGGAAAGCGCCTGGCTGGCGGTAGACACCTCCGTAGCGCCGATATCGACTTGCTCCACGGCCGCCAGCGTTTTGCCGATGGTCTGGCTGAGGGAATCCAGAGTTTTGTTCAGAGCGCGTTTCATCACCGCATGATCCCCCTTGTAATTGCCGGTCATCTTCGCGCTCAGGTCCCCTTCTGCCATGCGCTCCAGACAATTGACGGTCTCATTCACCGGTTTCAGCATATGATCGATGGTCTCGTTCATGCCCTGCAGGATCTGGCGGTACCCGCCCTTGAGCCCGTGGATTTCCGCCCGCGCCTGCAGGTTGCCTTCTTCGGCCGCGCGCGCCAGAGTCGTGGCCTCTGAAATCAGGGTGTTGAGGTTCGTGCGGATGACCTGCAGGTTGTTGGTCAGCGTTTGCTGTTGCCCGGGTAGCGGCCGCATCTCCCGTTCCAGGTTGCCGTGTGCGTACTCTTCGAGGATATCGGCGGTTTCGGTCAGGGGACCTACGACCATGTCCAGCGTTTCGTTGATGCCGGACAGGAGTTCTGCGTAAGCGCCCTGGAAACCGGTCAGCTCGCAGCGGGCATCGAGCTCGCCATTTTTTTGCGCTTCGATCGTGCGTCCGAGCTCTGCCTGCATCTTGCTCAGACTCGCCTTCATGGTGACCATGGCGCTGCCAAGCAAATCTTCATCGGAGACCGCCGCCACTTCCACGGCCAGGTTGCCATGCGCAATCTGGGTGGCCATCTCAGCCTTTTCCCGGAGTGCGTTGCCCATCTGCCTGAAGGCGGTGGCAAGCTCACCGATTTCGTCGTTTTGATGAAAATCGACTTCCTGACTCAGGTCGCCCCTGGCAATGGCTTTGGCGACCTGAACGACCCGGTTCAACGGCCCGGTGATCATTCTGCCGAGAGCAAATGCGGCCACAATGCCTGTGCCAAAAGCAAGAAACCCGGCTATCCACAAAAGGGAAACGGCCGAATCCGCAGTGTCGGAAATGTTTTCTTCGATGTTGGCAACTATTTCCCTTTCCTCAGCGGCCGTCTTTTCGGCGATCGCCAGCGATGTATCTGCGCTTTTCCCCATGGCCAGCAAGTGTTCCTGAATGGCCGCATCCTGAGCTGCGAGCGCCTTGAAATCCTTTTCGTACGTATCGAGAAGGCCTATAAATTCGGTCTTCTTGCCCGCGCTTATAGGGGCCGCGGACACATTGTGTCGCAATTGAGCGAGCGTTTCGATTGTCTTGTCGATATATTTGCTCGTGCCGCGCAGCATGTAGTCCTTTTCATGCCGCCTTGTCATCAGGTAAAGGAGTGTGCCGTTGCGCACAGGCATCGATTTCACTGCTTTCTCGAAAGCATGCGCCGCGTCGCGAAAGGAACCTTGCAGGCCGTCGTTCTCTGTAAGCCCCCTACTTACGACCGCCTCTACCAGCAGTTCGAATCGCTGGCGATAGCGCCCCAGTTCTGTGCGCACCTCGTTCAGCTCGGACGCCACCTCTTCGGATGAGGTCGCTTTCTGCATCTCATCAGCGATTCGGCCCGCCGAGTCGAGATATTTCCTGGCCTGCTCTGCGTGCTGCAAGTCCTTGCGCGCCATGAGATCTTTTTCGCAGCGACGCACCTGCAGAAGCGCCGCGCGCATCTCATGCGATTGTTTTTCGATGCTCTTTTTCTTCAGAACGCCGTGCTGGTAGCCGTTTTCGACCTCTTTGAGCTGCCAGATCCCGACCAGGCTGACCACTGCCAGCAGGGCAAGGACGACCGCAAATCCAACTGCGATCTTAATGCCGATTGTTATTTTCACTTTCACTTTCACTTCCTCGGTTGATCCAGGCGCTGCCAGCAGCATGGCGCCAACGAACTATTTTTGTTTTCAGGATGTTGCAATGTTCGATACCCGGCATTCTTCTGATAGTCCATTGCATCGAAGACTTCTCATTACCCGGACAGGCTACATGAGATTCAAACCTGCCGCCGCAGGATCGAGCCCTCGAGTCGGGCCCGCTCCAACCTCAATTTGTATCGGCATCTGTTTCTGCCACTTGAAGCGAAATGCTTGCAGTCTTGTCCGATTTTGGCTATCTTTGCGCGGTTTCGTCAGTCGTCCGGCGCCGGCCAGGGTTTGGCCCGGACGAATCCTAACCTGAAGGAATCATAGCCACGGACCCGGATTCTGTGTTAACAACCGTTTTAAGCTCAAACCCTTTCACCTGTTGGGTGAGCGCTTCAGAGGCTAAATTCCTACTTAACACAGAATCCGGGACGGAGGTACAGAGCACACAGGACTTTATTTTTTTGAAAGTTAAGAAGGTGAACCTTTCTGATTTCTCGAAATTATATTTTGCGGGGAACAGTTTCTCTAAGTTCTTGTTTCTC
>CAZTNL010000213.1:0-5869 GCA_964614885.1 uncultured Calditrichaceae bacterium
GGTCACGTCGTTGTGTCTCGGCGGGCCTGCGCGCGCGCAATACGCCCAGGACAATCACCCTGAGTTGAGCTGGTACTCGATCGAGACCGAACACTTTTTCGTTCACTTTCATAACGGCGCTGAACGAACCGGCAGGCTGACGGCAAAGATAGCCGAGGAGATCTTCGCCCCGGTCACGTCACTTTACCAATATTACCCAAGCGGGAAAGTCCATTTCATAATACGCGACCACGACGACTATTCCAACGGTGCGTCGTTTTACTATGACAACAAGATCGAGATTTGGGCCAGCGCCATGGATTTCGAGCTGCGCGGTTCCCACAATTGGCTGCGCAATGTGATCACGCACGAGTACACCCACATGATACAGATTGGTGCGGCACGCAAGATTACCCAACGAATTCCGGCGCTCTACCTGCAGGCGATAGGTTATGAAGACGACAGGCGGGACGACGTGCTGCACGGCGGCCCCAATGTCATTGCATCCTATCCGTTGGCTATGACGGTCATGCCCAGCTGGTTCGCCGAAGGCGTCGCACAATATCAATTGCCGGGCCTCTCCTATGACAACTGGGATTCGCACCGGGACATGATTCTCCGCACCGCCACGCTCGATGGAAAACTGCTGACGTACAGTGAAATGGGCGGCTTCGGCAAGAATAGTCTGGGCAATGAGAAATCTTATAATCATGGCTATGCCTTTGTCGGCTACATCGCCGACCACTACGGCGTGGAAGCGCTCCGCAAGATTTCGAAGGCGATGAAAGGCTTCTTCCGGTTCACGATAGACGGCGCCATCAAGAAGGCGACCGGCAAGTCCGGGCCCGACCTCTACAGGGAGTGGACCGGGTACCTCCACAAGAAGTACGACTACCAGGCGCGTGAGGTCGTCGCAAACGAGGTTGCGGGTGAAATCATTGAAGCGAAAGGCATTGGCAATTTCGACCCACAGTGGGGTCCGGACGACGAGAGCCGTGTCTACATTACGACCTTTGACAAAGATTTTCTGTCGATGACCGGATTTCACGCGACCGGGCCGCTGATCAGAAAGAATGAAATCATCAAGGGGGGCGCGCGCTACACGATTAGCTGGTCGCCGGATGGCGGTAAGCTCGCTTTTGCCAATAAGGTTGCCAGAAGTAAAGGCGGCTCCCATTTTTACGACATCTATACGTTCGACCTGGCAAGTCACAAGACCGAACGGCTGACGCACGGGTTGCGCGCCCACAGCCCGGCCTGGCATCCGTCCGGCCGCAGTCTCGTCTTCATCGTCGGGCAGGATGGCACCGAGAACCTGGTGACCTACGACCTGACGACGAAGCAGCTTCGCCGCCTCACCGCTTTCAAGAACGGGGAACAGATCGTCCACCCGCAGTGGGCGCCGGACGGTAGCGCCATCGTCTATTCCAGTTTCGTCGACAGCGGCCAGGACCTGTACCTTCTCGACCCGGCCAGCGGTACGTCCACGGCGCTCTTGAAGGATGAGTTCGATTCGCGTGACCCAAGTTTCAGCCCGGACGGCAAGAAAGTTTACTTCAGCTGGGATAAGACCGGCATTTTCAATATCTACGCGCTGACGCTTGCAACGGGTGTGACCCGGCAGCTCACCAACGTGGTCGGGGGCGCATTCATGCCCTCAGTCAACCGGAAAGGAGAGCTGCTCTTTTCCACCTTCACTTCTGACGGCTACAAAATTGCTTTGCTCAGGAACCCGGCCTCAATTGACGGTGAAAAATCCCGCTACTACGTTTACCGCGAAGATGTCAAAGTGGCTTCGGCCGAGCGCAGCATGCCGGAACCGTTGCGCAAGGAAGTTGCCGAGCGCAGTCAATACGACGATAAGAATATTCCCGCCTTCCAGGTGGAACCTTACCGCAGTCATTATTCGCCTGTCGCCTTCCTGCCGCGCGCGATGATTGACTATGGTACCCTGAAACTGGGCACGTATGCTTATTCGTACGATGTTCTCAATCGGTACGGCTTTTTGGCCGGTTTTGATGCGAACAGCCGTGGGGACTACGATTTGTTTGCAACTCTGGAGTACCGCAAGTTCGGGCCGACAATTTTTTTCGAAGGCTACAACCAGGTTCAGGGCACGAGCGTCGATGTGGATTCGCTGTCACTTATTCAACGTGGGCTGTTTAACGTCGACAGCGCGAAAGACAAGTTCAAGTACAATTTATTGGAGGCAGATCTTGGACTCAGCTTCAAGTTGGGCCAAACCAACGAGCTGAAGACCGCGTTCATTCTCAGCCGCTACAGCGCCACCGCCAGGTTTCGCGAGGCAGTCGGCGATGCCAGACTTAGCTACCGCTATTTCATTGGCCGCGATATCTCGTTGAAGCTTATGCATCGCAATCTCGAACCGAGTATCTATTCCGATATCAATCCGCGCGGGCGCACGATTACGCTCGGCTACGATCGGGAATTCAACAAGTTTCTGGTAGACTTCGCGACCGACCGCATCATCGGAGTGGAGGTGTTCAAGAACTACAACTACAACAAACTGACTTTCGCCTGGAACGAATACCTCGGACTGCCGCTGAAGAACCACTCCCTCGACCTTGCGCTGGACGCGGGCTACATCGACACCGCGGTTGACAGCTTTTTCAACTTTTTTGGTGGCGGCATCATCGGCAATCGCGGCTACCCGTTTTACAGTATCGAGGGGCGCAAGAGTCTTCGCGGCAGTGCTACTTATCGATTTCCGCTGTTTCGCCACCTCGATTTGCAGGTGCTGCATCTCTATTTCGATAAGGTTTTTCTCGGCGCCTTTTATGATTACGGCAACGCTTTTAACGGCGGGCTCGATTTTAACGATTTCAAGTCGAGCGTTGGCGCCGAGTTGCGAATCGATGCCTATTCGTTCTATTCATTTCCAACCAGAATTTTCATAAACGGCGCTTATGGCCTGAATCAATTCCGCAACTCAGGTGTAGATTATGGGCACGAGTGGCGTTTCTACTTTGGCATTACCTTCGGATATCTGGATTAGAAAAATGGGGTTTGACATGCGATACAAGTTTCCGTTCGTCTTCCTTCTGTTGACCTGCATGGTTGGCAGCAGCATATCGGCCGATCGCGATGCGGCGTCGCAACTGTTTTCCGGGAACACAGCCCGGAAGGAATTGAGGACCCGCCTGAACGATGCCTTTGCGAAAATGGAAGTCTCGGCCTTCGAGGGCCAGCAACCGGTGAGCCAGTCCCGAAAATCCGTCGCCAAGAGCGTGCTTTTCTCGGCGGTCATTCCTGGCGCCGGCCAGTTCTATTCTGGCTCATATATTCAGGGTGCAGCCTTTTTTGCCTTCGAGGTTGCTTCCATATTTGCCCAGGTGCATTTTAACAACAAAGCGAACGATTACGAGGACCAGTTTCAGACGCTCGCTGACGCTCAATGGAGTGAAGATGCCTACTGGGACTGGATGGCGCAGGTGAGCAACGTGGACCGGAACAACCTCGATGGCCTGCGTTCCTGGGAACGGGGCCATTTTAGCCACTTCCTGCCGGAAAACAAGAATCAGCAGTACTATGAGAATGTGGGAAAATATAACCAGTTCATCATGGGATGGAGAGATTTTCGCGAGGACATTCTCGGTTCCGAGGTTTTTACGATAGAAACCTACCTCAGCAACAAATTCAACGGAAAGGAGTTGCTCCGAATTTCGCCAACTCGTAACAACTACACGCTGTTGCGAAAGGACTCAAACGACAATTTCAAACGAGCGACAACCTTTGCCACTTTGATGCTTTTGAATCATGTTGTCAGCGCCATCGATGCCGGCTTTACGACAAGGCATCTGAACCGTAAGATGACGGCCAGTCTTGGTGTGAACGGTTTGCCGTATGACAACAAAATCGTACCGGCCTTATCTCTGGGAGTCACATGGTAAAGAAGCGATACTTATATGTTCTGGCGGTTCTGCTGCCGTTGGGCATTGCCTCGACCGTTTTTGCGGGCGAGGGTGGCATCGAAGGTATGTGGAGTAGTTCACTCCAGCGTTTCTCTCTGCGCCAGACGGGTTTAAGCGCGGCAATTGCTGCTCAGGAACCGAAGAAGGCCGTCAGAATGGGAGCCGAAATGGAAAGCGATACGCCGTCTAAATCGCGGGGCCGGGCCTTTTTTCAGTCACTCATTCTGCCTGGTTGGGGACAGTACTACGCAGAGTCCCGGACCATGATGAAAGTTTTTGCGGTCTCTGAAGTCATAACGTGGGGCAGCTATTTCGGATTTCGTACCTGGAGCAATTGGCTCGAAGATGATTATCGCACCTTTGCCGCCACCCACGCCGGCGTTGCTACCGCCGGAAAACCGGGAAATTACTTTGTTGACATTGGCCGGTTTGCAGACATATTCGAATACAACCAGGCGCAACTGCGCGACCGCGATGTAGCCGATCTGTACTCCGAAAACCAGGAGTTTTTCTGGAGATGGGATTCGGAGAGCAACCGGCGGCGTTACGACGATTTGCGCAAGCGCAGCGACCGGGCCAGCAACCGCAGCGATTTTGCCATCGCAGCTGTCGTTGTCAATCACCTGGTGAGCGCGATCCAATCCACCCTGGCGGTCTACCACTACAACAAACGCGCGGGTGCCAGTAAGCTGGGCTTTGATTTCGAGATGCAGCAAACGGATGTGGACACCCGGGTCGCCCTGTCGGTAAAGAGGCACTTTTAATCTGAAAAATTTATAGCCACTGAGCCGCAGAGTACACAGAGCTTTAATTTTTTGAAAGTTAAGAAGGTGAACCTTTCTGATTCTTCGAAATCATGTCTTGCTTTGAACAATTTCTCGAAGTTTTTGTTTCTCAGTGCCCTCTGAGGCTCTGTGGCAAGTAATCAGATTCGCACTTTGAGATAACCACTATGTGCTGCTTTTACGAAGCCAAAACCATAAAACTCGACAACAGCGAAGTGCGGGTCGAGCAGACCGGGGTTGAGATTGCCTCGCTCCGGAGCCGTTTTGCCGGAGAAACCTGCCCGATGTGTGGCGGACTCGGTCGTTTGCGGTGCTGTGCCTGCAGAGGCGGCCGCGTGCCCTTTCTCGGTGGATTGCAGGAATGCAGCCAGTGCAAGGGCGTGGGGCTGAAGCCGTGCCCGTGTTGCGCCACCCGCGGTGTCCTGCCTGCCGAGGCGCTTGCTGCTTGAAATGCCGGCTGAACATTGGCCGGGTATGCTGTTGCCCGTAATTACGCAACCAAACACTCTTCCCATCCCATGACGGTGGCACACGGTTCGTGGTAGCTGCCGGGGCGAGCCGTCGCCCGATTTATGTATCCAATTTATTGAGGAGGACTCGATGAGGACGTTGAATGTCTTATCATTTTGCCTGTTATTTGCGCTTGCGTCTGTTGCGCCGGCTGCGGCCCAGGATGCCGCGAAAATCGAGCTGACCTGGTCGAAGGTAGCCGGGACGGTTTACATGATTCATGGTACCGACGAAGTCAATGCCTTCAGCGGCGGCAATATCGCCGTCTCCTACGGCAAGGATGGCGTGCTGATGGTCGATTCCAAGCTCACGCCGATTTCGGACAAGATCCGGGCCGCTATCCGGGAAATTGGTGGCGACAGCCCGCGCTTCATCGTCAACACTCACGTGCATGGCGATCACACCGGCGGCAACGCCGCTTTCGGCAAGGAGGGCACGCTGGTGGCGCAAACCAATGTGCGCAAGCGTCTGATGAAAGACAAACCCGAGGCGTTTTGGCCGGTGATAACATTCGACGAGTCGCTGGCATTCCACATGAACGGCGAGGACATCAGCGCGGTTCACTACGAAGCCGGACATACCGACGGCGACGCGGTGATTTACTTCGAGGGTTCCAATGTCGTGCACATGGGCGACCTGTACTTTTCCGGCCTGTTCCCCTTT
>CAZTNL010000214.1:0-5860 GCA_964614885.1 uncultured Calditrichaceae bacterium
TTCAGTTCGGCATCGTCTTCGCAGTCTTCGACGGCGAGAATCCGCAGCCTGGTTTTGGCCTCGGTTGTTTCCGGTGTCATTGCGGGGCCTCGTTGATGAGAAGCCAGTAGAGGCCCAACTGACGGACGGCCTCCGTGAACTTTTCAAAGTCGACCGGCTTGCGAATATAACTGTTGGCGCCGAGGCTGTAACTGCTGGCAATATCCTGCTCTTCGCGCGATGTGGTTAGAATCACCACCGGCAACAGCCTGGACTCGTCCCGGTTTCGAATCTCCTTCAACACGTCCAGCCCGCCAATTTTGGGCAGGTTCAGGTCGAGGAGGACGACCGACGGCTTGTCTTCAATGTCCCGCCCTGCAAATTTTCCCTGCGCCGACAGGAAATCGAGCGCCTCCTGACCATCGCGGACGACATCGATACGATTACATATCTTCTGCTTCGTGAACGCCCTCAATGTCAGCAGTTCATCATCGGGGTTGTCTTCTACCAGAAGGATGGATTTGCTACTCATTCGTTGTCCTCTCTTCTCAACATACAGGTGTTATGACACCGGTGTGACGGTATGGCGAGTCATGCGGCGGTCTGCGCCCGTGTTACTCATACATCGGAAGGATTGAGGGTGAAATAAAATGTCGAACCTTTACCGACTTCGGATTCCGCCCAAATTTTGCCGCCGTGCCGGCGTACGATACGTTGGACCGTCGCCAGTCCGATGCCGGTCCCCTCGAAATCCTTAGCTGAGTGCAGCCGCTGGAATGGCTTGAACAGCTTGTCGGAGTAGGCCATGTTGAAGCCCGCGCCGTTGTCTTTCACAAAAAAGGCCTCGCCGCCGTTCTCCATATTCTTCCCGAACGCTATTTGGGTATGACCGACTTTTTCGGTGTACTTCCAGGCGTTTCCGAGCAGGTTCCTGAGCAAGACGCCCAAAAGGTTGGCATCCCCGGTGGCTTTCAGTCCAGGTTGGATGTCAAATGTGACCTGCCGTTGCGGATCCGCGGCCTGCAGCTCTTTGCAAATGCCATTTCCGAGTTGACTCAGGTCCACTTCGCTTCTTTCCATTTGCCCGCGGGTTACCCGCGACAGGTGCAGAATGTCGTCGATAAGCTGTCCCATTCGGTCGCTGGCTGCCCGGATGCGTTTCAGGTAGTCGTCGGCGACAGCGTCGAGTTTGCCGCCGTAGTCTTCCCACATGGCTTTGCTGAAGCCGTTGATGCCACGCAATGGCGCGCGCAGGTCGTGTGAGACCGAGTAAGCAAATGCCTCCAATTCGCTATTGGCGGCTTCCAGCTCGGCCGTGCGTTCTCTTACGCGCAGCTCGAGCTCCTCGTTGAGCTTCAGTATTTCTTCCCGCGCTTTTTTTCTTTCGGTAATATCGACCATGCTGCCGCGAATCAGGGTTTTGCCGCTCTTGGGCAGCTGCACGAGATGCACCTCGCAGGGTATCGGCTCGCCTGCTGCGTTTTGATGCAGCCATTCAAAGGCCGGGGCGTCGCCCTGCATGGCTCTTTGGATGAGCGAAGGCGCCACTTCTGGTGAAAGTTTTCCGTCCGGCTGTACGGGAGCGCTGAGTTGCAGCGGCCCTAGTTCACAGAGCTGTTCGCGGCTATAGCCAAACATTCTTACGGCGTTCTCGTTGGCATCGACAAATCTTCCGGTGTCCGCATCCAACACGACGATGGCTTCCGGCGCGTGCTCGATGATCGTTCGCAGCTGGCTTTCGCTTTCCCGCAGCGCATTTTCTATTTTTTGGCGTTCGTCGATTTCAGCCTGCAGGCGCAGGTTTCTTTGCTTGATTTGGCGGGTGCGGCCCTGATGCGCCAAAAAAACGAGCGCAAGAATGCCGGTCAGGCCCAGCGTCCGGAACCACCACGTTTGCCACACCGGAGGCAAAATCGTCAGCCCGATTGAAGTGCCTGTCTCATTTGCCACACCGGCTGCAGTGCGACCCAGCACTCTAAACGTGTACCGCCCGGGATTGAGGTTGGTGTAGGTGGCTTCGTGCTGGAAGCCGGCATCGATCCAGCCGTCGTCGAAACCGTCCATCATGAAAAAGTACTGGTTTTTCCCCGGCTCCGCAAAGTCGAGCAGCGCGAATTCGAAGGTGACGAAGCGGTGGTCGTGCGGCAGAATGAGTTCAGGCGTGGCGTTGATCGATTGTTTGAGAAGCTTGCCATCGACATGAACCGATTTGTTGAACAGCTTGAAATCGGTGAAAGCGACAGGTGGGGTGTATGGGCGACTGAGAACGCTGTCCGGGTTCATAATGTTGAATCCGTTGATCCCGCCGAACAGCATGTCTCCGTCGCGGCCCCGGCAGTAGGCGCGCGCGTTAAATTCGCGGCTTTGCAAGCCCGTGCTGACACCCAAATTGGTAAAGATTCTCCCCTGCAACAGCCGTCTGTTGCGCTCGTAGTTCATGTCCATGTAGCGCGCAAGCAGACGGCGGTCGGCCCGCGACAGGCCGTTGTTGGTGCTCATCCAGAGGAAACCGTGGCGGTCTTCGAGAATGCCGTAGACGATGTTGTTGGCCAGGCCGTCTTCGGTGTTGACGCCGGAAAATCGCTTTCGCTTCCGGTCGAATCGAATCAGGCCGCCACCGAACGTCCCTAGCCAGAAATTCGTGTCCTTATCTTCGTGAATAGCCCAGACGATATCGTGGCCAAGACTGTTTGCATTCTCCGGGTCGTGACGAAAGTTTTCGAAGGTCACGGAGCTGCCGTCTTGTATGATGGCGTGGCTTAGGCCGCCTTTGGTCCCAAACCAGAGATCACCAGCAGTGTCCTCATAAATCGTCCAGATGAGATCGTGGCTGACGCTGGCAGGGTTTGCCGGGTCGTGGCGGAAGCGCTGGAAGCGCAGTCGGGTGGGCCGGTCGTCTTTCCCGGTTGTCGGCAGCGCACAATTGAGGCCGCCGCCGAACGTCGCTACCCAGAGCCATCCCCGGCGATCCCGGTGCACGGCCCTGACCGCATTGTGGCTGAGGCTGGTCGAATCGCCGGGAACATGGACGAAGTGTTCGAATCTCTCGCGTTTCCGGTCGAAGCGGTTGAGGCCTCCCGACCAGGTGCCTACCCAGAGTGTTCCATCGGAATCTTCGTAGATGGTCTCCACTCTGTTGTCATTGAGACTGGTCTCATCCTCCGGGTTTCGCAGATAGTGTTTGAAGGTGCCCGTTCGACGATCGAATCGGTTGAGGCCGCCGGCATCCGTGCCTATCCAGACCACGCGTTCCCTGTCCTCATATAACCCCCAGATGTGGTTGTCGTTCAGGCTGTTCGGGTTGCCGGGTTCGTGTTTGTAATGCTGAATCGGCTTCGGATTCAGGTCATTTTTCTTCAGTCCGCCAAAATCCGTTCCCGCCCAAAGCACACCTGAACGGTCGAGGTAGAGCGAGAGAATCGTGTTCTCGTGGTTCGGGCCAGCGGCGCCGGTTGTGGCTGCCGGCACGCAAATCTCCCGCGCCGGGTCCATTTTGAGCACCCCGCCGTTGCGCGTGCCGAGCCAGAGCGTGTTGCTCTTGTCTTCGACGATTGCCAGGACCGGATGCTGGCAGCGGTGGTCGGGCGTCATGCCGATTCCCTCAAAACGCCGGAAAACGTAGCCGTCTTTTTTTCGTGCATCGGCGCGGGCGAGGTGCAGCCCATCGTCTGCTCCGATCCAGATGTCACCCCGGCGATCCTGGTAGATAACCCGAGCCGAGCTGAGGGTCTTTGGTCTGTCCGCCGGCAGGCGCTGGACTTGCGGGTTCGGCTTTTCGAGTTCATCTGCGGCTATTCGATTGAGGCCGCCAGCGGTCGCTATCCACAGCGCGCCATCGCGGTCCAGGCAAAGGTTCCGAATCGTGTTGTGGCTGATAGTCCGGCGATTGCCGGGAGCGGAATGGAAATGGCTGAAGGTCCCGGTACCCGGATCGAAGCGGTTGAGGCCGCCGCCATCGGTTCCCAGCCACAGCATGCCGCGCCGGTCTTCGCAGATGGCAGTGACCTCATCGCTACTCAGCGACCGTGTGTTTTCCCTGTTAAAGTTGTAGCGGTGAAAGCTTTCGGAAACCGGGTCGAAACGGTTGAGGCCGCCGCCGAAGGTGCCGACCCACAGGTTGCCGTCACCGTCCTCGTGCAAGGCGGTTATGTTGCCGTTGCTGAGCGAGGTGTCATCGTCGAGGCGGGGACGGTGGTGGATAAAGTGATAGCCGTCGTATCTGTCGAGGCCATCCTCTGTGCCGATCCACAGAAAGCCCTGGCGGTCCTGCAACATGCATTTGACCGTCACCTGTGACAGGCCGTCTTCGATTGAAATGCGTTCAAAAACGGCGGCTCGCGGCGCGGCATGGAGTTTCTGTGCCGGCGTGAGTGATAGTGCCGATATGGCCGGCAGCAGAATCGATTTGAACAATTTTGGTGCGGGCATGATTGTTTTGGGATTGATCCTGGCGCTAGTACATCCGATGCATCAATGCTGCCAGGAATGCGGAGGCCGCCCTGTTCCGTGTGTCCCGGCGGAGGTGCTCAATGAGTATCGCTGGTCTGACGCCAAGTATGCTGGCGTCGGCAGAGGTGTCTGAAGTCCAGAAGGTGGCGCCGGTTTCGGAGTCGGTGAACTACGGCGTCCCGCTCATTGAGCAAATATTCACGGAATATAGTGAATGGATGCGCCCGGCGCAAGGAAAAGGCATCCTGGACCGCTGGTATGGCTTTATTTTAATATTTGCCCGAAACGGCGTTCCGAGCGTACGGCGTCCAGATCCTTATCCGCCAGGGCCTGCTTTTTGAGTTTGGGGTTCAATGTCACTGCCCTTTCGAGTGCGTCGAGCGCCTCTTTTCGCAGTCCTGCGGCCAAACGGATAACAGCCAGATCGTACCAGACTTCGCCGTTCTTCGGGGCCAACTTAACGGCATGTTCCTGATGCGGCAGCGCCTCCATCGGCTTTCGTTGGGTAAACAAAGTCCAGCCCTGGTTCCAGGCGTAGTTCATCAGGGCGATGTTTAGAATACGGCCCAGTTCCTTGAACGGCTCGGCATGGTCATCGACCCGAATGTCGATGGCGCGGTCGGTGTAGCCGCCGTAGCCTGCGCCCTGTTTCACGACCAGCAACGCCGCCGACTGCTTGCCGCGGGAGTCGCCACCCTTCGCATTCCCGGCCAGGAGAGCCGTGTACATGCGTTCGGCAAGCGTGCCCTTGCTTTCAAGAAAAGTCTTTTCCATGGCCGTTACCACCGCTTCTCCAGCCAGAATATTGCCCTGCACCGCGTAGTTCGGACCGCTGCGGCCGCCGGCCCATGTGATGCACTTTTCGCCGGTGTAGGTGGCCGAGTTGCCGTCTACGGCCACGATGCCGAATTGACGCTGCGTGGGATTGTCGTCATTTCGCAACAGAACGGTCCTTACCTCTTCCGGCGTCAGCCCCTTTTCCAGCAGGTCCAGGCCGCGCCAGCCGAAGGAGGTGTTGGCGAATGACTGGGTCGCCACGGCACCTACGCCGGCTTTGGCCCACGGCACCACATTACCGACGGTGAAAAAGCGGGAGGCCACGGCGACGCCGAGCTCGCCGTTTGCCGGGTCTCGGGCGACTATCGAGAAGGTCGCGATGTTGCGCGGCACGTGTCCATTCTGCGAAAACAAAGCGGTTGAACCCAGGGAAAGCAGAAAGGTGACGGTCAGAAAAAAGGAGATGGCTGGATTTTGCATGATAAGTTTCTCCTTAGGCGTTGCAAACTGAAGGCGTCCGGTTTGTTCGGAAAGCGCGGAGCCGACGAAGGGATCGGAAGGGAAGCGCCAGAATGAAAAAAGCCCAACCACCGGCTGAGCTTTGGCTCCTCGGGTAGGACTCGAACCTACAACCTAGTGGTTAACAGCCACCCGC
>CAZTNL010000215.1:0-5856 GCA_964614885.1 uncultured Calditrichaceae bacterium
TCCAAACTGCGGCGCCTTTCTGAATCTGCACTTTTTGCGGGATCAAACGCCTGAGGAGAAGAAGGCCGCTGCCTGCTTCACGGAGCATCTTGCCTCTGGCGCCCCGGCGCGCATCGAAGTGATTGTTAAATCTTTACACTGGGGTCAGAAGATCGCTATTCACTCATTTTATGAAATCAAAGGCCGGGAAGGCGCTTTTTGTGTCATTGAGAAAAAAACCAATTTGGATGAGATACCAGCCGATGTCACCTTCGACAAACCGAACGTCGTCTGTAAGATTCCCGTGAGTTTCATTAAAAGGGTTATGAAAAGGGCAAAAGAACAGGGGAGGGAAGATCTGATATTTGTCAGCCTTTTGACCGCCATTGGCGCCGACACAATTACCGAGCCGGACACGGGCGAAAAACTGACATTTGAGTGTACCAAACTGAGGGTTCCCGCTGCGCGTCCGCATTAAACCCGTCATTCTTTAATTTATGAAAGGGGAATACCATGTTCTGCATAAAACGGGCTGTGATCAGCATGGTGGCTCTTGTGAACACGATGACGATAGTTTTGCTTTCATCGATCTCGGCCATGGCCCAAACCACCGCACCCGGCAACATTTTGAATCAACCCGTGCTCGGCGAGTACAAAATCCTGCTTGTCCGCGTGCAGTACCCGGGGGATGCGGGTGGCATTGTCTCCGATGCGGACATGCGGAATATCGCCGCGGTGATCAAAGAAACGCTTGAGACCAACAGCTACGGCACGATCACGCTTACGACAGACATTACGCCGGTGCTGGAGATGCCACAGCCGGATTCGTACTACAGGTTCGACGAGTCCACGGACATCGGCCTGGTGCTGGTGCGCATCCGCGCCGATGCCATTGCCCTGGCCCAACAGTCTGGCTATCCGGAAGCCAACTACGACCGCGTGGTAATTTACACCAAAAAGCTATGGAACAGCCTTGCCGTCGGCCTGGGCACGGTCAACTTCCGCACACTGTTCGTTGCGTGCGGTTGCGACTACCTCACCCTGCACGAGCTTGGCCACAGCTTCGACTGGAAGCATGCGAATTTTTGGCGGGTCCGGCAAGGCTCGCCGACCTCTCCGGATGGCGAAGAGCTCAATTACGGCGATGCGTTCGACATCATGGGCGACCAGATTCCTGGGCGTGGGCGTTCGTTTCACCATTTCAATCCTTGGTTCAAATCCCGCGCCGGATGGCTGCCAGATGCAAATATTTTAACCGTCAAGAAAAATGGGACTTACACCATTCAGGCGATCGAGAAGATGCCTGATGCGCAATCCCCTGTTCAAAAATTTTCGGCGTTTCGGATCAAAAAAGACGCCGCAACCGATTACTGGGTGTTTTACCGCTCTCAAGAGGAATTCGCCAATACCGGCGCCCTGATCACTATGGGATTTCGTTCCAATAAAATTCCGTCTCGCCTGCTCGACATGACGCCCGGCAACCGCAACGACGAATGGAAGGACGCGGCGCTCACGGTGGGAAAAATTTTCTACGATTCGGATTCTGGCGTGGAAATCAAACTGCTCTCAAAAACTTCGGACGAACTGACACTGCAAGTTTTTGTCCCGCCCGACACCGCCGGCAGCGTGCCGGCGCTCGACGTGGTGCAGCCGTCGACCGGAAAAATATTGAGCGGCATGGTAAGATACGAGGTCACCGCCTTCGATCCGGATTTCAACGCCAGCAACGGGGCGGGCATTACACGACTCAAGTTGGAGTTGGAGAACACGCTGGCTGAAGGTTCGGCGCAAATCTTTGCCAGCGCTGAGCTGACTGCGCCACCCTACTTTCTCGATGTGGATACGAAAAATCTGAGTGATGACGTCTACTTTCTGCTGGTGACGGCCATGAGCGCCGACGGCGACTCGAACACTATTCGCTTCCCGCACATCATAGACAACACCGGGCCGTCTTTCCCTGCTTCGGTAGCCGGGACTGCAACGAGTAGCCCCGATGCGTTTCAGTTGTTGCAGAATTATCCCAATCCGTTCAATCCCAGCACAACGATTCAGTTCTCGCTTTTTCGGAAGGAACAAGTGACTCTGCAAGTCTTCGACGTGCTCGGCCGGGAGGTCGCAAACCTGTTGGATGCTGAGTTGTCGTCCGGTGAGCATGCCGTAGTTTTTGATGCGAAAGATTTGACTAGCGGCGTTTATTTATTCCGGCTCACCGCAGGTCGGTTTACCAAGGTTCGCAAAGCGCTTTTCGTGAAATAAAGAAACAAAGGTACGTGGTTGGGACCGCGGACAGCCGAGCGCTAAATCTGACCGCAACCAATGCCATTGCAACCGGCTGACCCCGCTCAGGTTGACGCCTTTTCATTTTTGTTGCTTTTGCCACCCTGTCTTCTTAAGTTGACTCGACAAGATGCCGCCGGATCTGTTGCTCGCTGTTCCGCCAAAGGCTTGGCGTCGAGCTCGGTATGGGAGCGCGAATGTAATGAATTTGCCTCATGATGCCGAAAATAAGAAATAGACCGGGGCCGCAGGCGCCAGCGCCTGCCAATGATTACAGAATCGGCCAGGGAGACGTCGTCGCATGACCAAGATTACACGTTCCATCGAGATCATCGCTTCTATGAACCGGGTTTGGTCACACATCCAGCCGGCGAGCTGGCCCATGATTTTCAACTTCGTCAAAGAAGTGGACGGCTATACCGAGGGAGATGACGGTGTCGGGGTGACAGCGACCTTCGAGACGCCCAGCCCAGCCGGGGTCGGAATCAAATACAAGGTCAGGATCACCGAGTTCGTTGAAAAACGGCGTATTGCATACGACCGCTACGATGGGCCTTTGAAAGGCAGGGGCCTGATTCAGGTCCGGTCGCTGCAAACAGGCACGCTGTTGCGCCGGACGAGCTTCTATGACGATCCCCTTTCCGAGGATACCGTGCGGGTGCTGAGCGAGGGCATGGAGCAGGACAACCTGCGGCTCAAACACCTGATAGAGACTTTGAAAACCAATTGACTTCCTTCGCCCGTTCCGATCTTTGCTCCGCATGAACGCCTCATAGAAAAAGACAGGGCTGGTGAATCGTCCGCGGCCGAAACGCGCGGGCCGCGGCATTAGTTCTTTTCTTTGTCGATTTTCTGCGCTATATTTCCGCCCGGCATGCTTGGCACAAAAGCGTGCGCTGTGTACTCCAGGCTGATTCTGTCCATTCATTTGAGAGGGCGTGCCCGTGTCGAAAGGCGCTCAGCAAAAGCATCATTACTCCAACACCATGGAATTTCATGTCGCAGCCCGTGCCAGGGAGCGCTACGCCTTTGACACGACCCTGTTTTCGTCGTCAGGCAGGGTAATTTTTGCGGACATGCGTGCCGTCAGATTGTTTGTCGCCCGGATGAACGCGCAACGTGACCTGACCGTACATCCTGAGCGTGCAGTAAAGGCCGCGGATATCAACGCCATGGGCTTGATAGATGAGGTGCTCCACATAGTCATGGATCTCTATCGCCGGCAGGTGAATCCGCAAGTGATGCAGAAGGCAGAAAAGTGGTTGGTCAAGACGGTTGGAAAACGGCAACTTGACCGCACGCTGCTTACGTTTGTGACGGAGTTTCCTCCATCGGACGTGTATCAGGGGGGACTCAGCCCGGAGGAGTACCTGCGTGGGAAAACAGGGGAGGTCCCCAATGGTCAGCTTGCCCTCGAGGAGCTGCTTCTGCTTTGGATGTCGAATTCAAACAAGGCCTTCGGACCGTACAGCGAGCTTTTCGACGACCGGACATTGCGAGCTGATACTGCCTACCCGCAGCTCATCGATGGACTGAGAGAATATTTCGCCAGCCAGCCGGTTTTCGGGCCAGAGGCGCTCGACTTGTTTTCACTCCTGCAGCAACCGGCGCTACACAGTCCGGATTCGCTCGAGGGACAGATTCGCTACTTTCTCGGGCCGTGGGCCGCGATGCTCAGCGACATTGTCGTGCGATTACTCGGCGGCGTGGATCTTATCAAAGAAGAGAACAAGGCCGTGTTCACCGGGCCGGGGCCGACGCAGGCATTGCGTTTCAGGCATGACACCGAGGAAGAGGAACGTTTCACCGAGGATCTCGATTGGATGCCCCGGTTGGTTCTGATGGCCAAGAGCACTCTGGTCTGGCTCGACCAGCTCAGTAAAAAGTACGGCCGGCCGATTCATCGCCTCGACGGGATTCCGGATGAGGAACTGGACCGCCTCGCGAGCTGGGGAGTGACCTGCCTTTGGTTGATCGGTATCTGGGAGCGCAGCCCTGCGTCGCGAAAGATCAAGCAGGTGTGTGGCAACCCCGAAGCCGAAGCTTCGGCTTACTCGCTGTTCGCGTATGAAATCGCACAGGAACTTGGGGGCGAGCCGGCGCTGCAAGAGCTGCGCGACCGTTGCCGGCAGCACAATATTCGCGTGGGGTGCGATATGGTGCCAAATCACACCGGCGTCGATTCCCTGTGGCTGCGGGAACACCCTGACTGGTTTATTTCATTGCCGGAAAGTCCGTTTCCGGGATACAGCTTTACCGGAGCCAACCTCAGCGATGATCCGCGGTATGGAATCTATCTCGAGGACCATTATTATGACCGAACGGATGCCGCTGTGGTTTTCAAGCGGGAAGATACCTGGAACGGTGACGTACGTTACGTTTATCACGGGAACGATGGCACAGGTATGCCGTGGAATGACACGGCGCAGCTTGACTACCTCAAACCTGAGGTGAGGGAGGCCGTCATCGCGCAGATAGTGGAAGTAGCGCGCAGGTTTCCGGTCATTCGCTTTGACGCGGCGATGACTCTCGCCAAAAAGCACTTCCATCGACTTTGGTACCCGGAGCCCGGCAGCGGTGGTGACATTCCCACGCGCAGCGAGCATGGACTGCCTAAAGATGAATTTGACCGGCGGTTTCCAAAAGAGTTCTGGCGTGAGGTGTTCGACCGGGTTGCCGCGGAGGTTCCGGATACCCTGTTGCTGGCTGAGGCTTTCTGGTTCATGGAAGGCTATTTCGTCCGCACCCTTGGAATGCATCGTGTTTACAACAGCGCCTTCATGAACATGCTGAAGAACGAGGAGAATGAGAAGTACCGGCGAACAGTGATCAATACGCTGCAATTCGACCCGGAAGTGCTCAAGCGCTATGTCAACTTCATGAACAATCCGGACGAAGAGACCGCCATTGAACAGTTCGGCGACGGAGACAAGTATTTCGGTGTGTGTACGCTTCTGGCCACCATGCCGGGGCTACCAATGTTTGGCCACGGCCAAATCGAGGGATTGCGTGAAAAATATGGCATGGAGTACCGGCATGCCTATCTCGATGAAACGGAAAATGAATGGCTGGTGGCGCGCCATCAGCGCGAGATCTTCCCACTTTTGAAGAAGCGATATCTGTTCGCCGGCGTGGAAAATTTTCTGTTTTATGATTTCGTCTCCCATGACGGCACGGTGAACGCGGATGTATTTGCCTACTCGAATGCCGCGTTCGGCGAACGAAGTCTCGTGGTGTATAACAACCGGTATGCCCGGGCAAGCGGTTGGATTCGGGCGTCGGTACCATTTCTGCAAAAAGGTGACGGCGATAGCGGACGTTTGATACAAAAAACGCTCGGCAGCGCGTTGGCGCTCAGCGAGGAGGCCGGCGCCTTCCTGATTTTTCGCGACCGGGCCAGTGGTCTGGAATTTCTGCGCAGCAGCAAGGATGTGCGCGACAACGGTCTCTATTTTGAGCTTGGTGCTTTCAAATACGTCGTCGTCACCGAGATGTACGAGGTGCATGATGATGCGGCAGGTTCCTATGCTTCGCTCTGTGCAAGACTCAGCGGCCGCGGGTCGGAAAACCTCGCCGAAGAGATGCAGGAGATGAAGTTTG
>CAZTNL010000216.1:0-3051 GCA_964614885.1 uncultured Calditrichaceae bacterium
GAATGAGGCCACGCTCGAAAAGCGTTTTCTTGCGCGCCAGGATCTTGCGTTGCTCCTCCGCCTGCTGCTTTTCGTGTTCCAGCCTGCTGCGGGCCTCGCCCACGACCGATTCCTTTTGGCCGCTGCTGCTCAAGCTTTCCGTCGCGCGGGCGCGGGCCAGCTCTCCCTGCAGATGAATGAGTTGCCGGTCGGTCTCGTTGGAGACCAGGGTGGCGAGCGTGTCTCCGGCTGCCACGCGCCCACCGGCTGCAATTTTCGTACCGAGCGCGAAAGAGACTGCGTCGCCACGCTCGAATTGCCGGACGCTGTACCGCTTGTTGATCCCGGAGCGGTGGTCGATGAGCTGGGTCATGAGCCGGCCGTCGGCGCCGCGGGTGAGGATCCACTGTTGCGCCGGCAGCACCTTGCCCGGAGCTTTGATCGTGTACGGCAGCGGAATTGGCAGCAGCAAAAGCAGCAGCGCCACGGCCGCCAGTCCGAGCAACCGGTTGCGGTTTTGCCTGGATATGTTGAATTCGAACACGGTGTCGCGTTGGTTCCTGATTGAATGTGTGTGCAGGGCAGGGACGGGGTTGAGCCGGCCACGGCCTTTTCCTGTCACTCTACTATACGCGCTTGCCCGGATTTTGAGTAAGGACGAAAACGCTTGCTTATCTCCACCGGCATTGTTTTCTTACCTCGTCGCGCCCGCCGCTTTCGGCACCAGGGACCTTCAAACTTCAATCTGACAGGAGAAAACATGTACCGAGCCCTGCTCGTAGAGCCGTCGCCCCGCTTGCTGAAAACGTTGTACCCGGTGCTCGCCGGTTGCTGCATTTTTCTTGCTTTTGAAAGGTACAACCTCTTTCCGGTTCTCTTTCTGCTGCCGTTTTTTCTCGGCAAAATGTCGCGGTTGCCACTGAAATCCAAACTCATGGCGTACTGGCTGATGGCGATCGTCACCAACCTGGGCGGCTTCGGCTGGATCCGGATAGTAGCCAGCGAATATGGCGGTCTGCCTTTGCCCGCGGCTTACGGGCTGGTCCTGCTGTTTGCCGCCGGCAACAACGTGAATTTTGTCCTCTGGGCCTACCTCGAACGCTTCTTCGGCGAATCTGGCAACCCGTTCAGAACCGCCCTGCTGTTCTGCGTGGCCGAGCAAATCAATCCGCAGGTCTTTCCCTGGTATCTGGGAACGGCCCTCGATTCCGTGCCGGTGCTCTACCAAACCGCCGACCTCTGGGGTGTGATCGGTCTGAGCTTTGTCCTCGTGCTGCTGATTCATTTTCCCTGGTGGATATGGCGGAATCGGGCGAATTTGTTCGGTCGTGGGAGAGGCTTGTTCTCCGCTCAAATCGCTTTCATCGCACTGGTTTTGCTGTACGGCCTGATCACCTTGCACAAATATAGCGATTACAATCATCCAGGGCCAGAAAAAAAATCGGTCGCCATCGCGCTGGTGCAATCCAACACCTCGCTGGAGAAGTTCTACGGCCAGCAAAAAAGCACCTCCGAACGGATGCGCGAGTTCAAGGGGCTGCTCGATATGACCGAAAAAGCGATCGCCTCCAGTCCGGATAGCATCGACCTGGTGGTCTGGCCGGAAAGCGCGGTGCATTTTCCCATCCTCAACTACGAGGAAATCCGCAAGCCGATCGCGGCGCTGGCGAAGAAGTACGGCGTCTATCTCGCTGCCGGCTCGGCTGAATTTGTCGGCCGCAAGCCCAACGGCAGGTGGGAGTACTACAACACGCAGTTCATCTTCGATCCGGCTGGTGAGATTGTCGGCAAATACCGCAAGATCGTTTTGCTCGCCTTCGGCGAATATATTCCGCTCGTGAATGCCTTTCCCTTTTTGGAAAAGATGCTGCCGGAAAGCATTTCCCAGTTTTCCCGCGGCACAGAGAAACCGATTTTTGCCCTCGGCCACAACCTGCACTGGCTGCCGCTGATCTGCTACGAAGATATTATCAGCGGCTTCATTTCCGGCTTCGATTTCCGCAAAGCGGATTTCATGGTGAACACCACCAACGACGGCTGGTTCGGAAAATCGGACGCCTCGCACCTGCACAAACAGATGGCGCGCGTGCGCACCGTGGAATACCGCAAGCCGCTGGTGCGCGCCCTCAACACCGGCGCCTCGCAGATGATCGCCGCCACCGGCAAAACCATTTCCCGCGAGACCGACCTTTACACGCAGGAGTTCATCGACCAGACGCTCTACTTGCCGCCAACGCCGCCGGTGACGATTTATTCGGTCATCGGCAACTGGCCGATCTATTTGTGCATGCTGGCCGTGGCGCTGTTTTGGGTGAGAGTTAAGATGAACAAGGCCGGGTGATTTGGAAAACAACGCTAACGCTACTCGATTCGTTTGAGCCCCGATTTGAAATTGCGCAGCAGCGCGGCAGGAACCGCCCCTATAGGGATGGCATTCTGGTCGGGTGGGGAGGGCAAATCCCCTCCCCGGAGGGGACAGGCTTTGAGCGCAGCGAAAAGCCAGGGGTGGGTTCTGCCGGACCCAGTCGCTCCCCAAATAAACAAACGCAAACCACGATGAAACACAAAAAAATCATACCCTACAACCGAAAGCTCAAAGAACGTGCCCGGTATTTGCGCAACCACTCCACGCTGTCCGAAGTCCTGCTCTGGCAATACCTGAAAGGCAAACAACGCCTCGGCTACGACTTCGATCGCCAAAAGCCCATCGATAATTATATCGTTGACTTCTTCTGCAACGAACTCATGCTGGCCATTGAAATCGACGGCACTAGCCATGATGAAAAAGTTGAGTATGACGCGCGACGCGAGCAGCGCTTGCGCAGCCTCGGGCTGGAGATTCTGCACTTTACGGATGCCGATGTGAAGCGGGACGTGCAGGCAGTTGTGCTGGCGATTGATGCGTGGATTGAGGAGCGGCTCAAAGCGCAGCAGCGCGGCAGGACCCACCCCGGTTCCGGGCGCTGAACGCGCCCGGAACCGCCCCTCCAGGGAGGGCATTCTGGTCGGGTGGGGGGGGGCAAATCCCCTCCCCGGAGGGGACAGGCTTTGAGCGCAGCGAAAAGCCAGGGG
>CAZTNL010000216.1:3151-5831 GCA_964614885.1 uncultured Calditrichaceae bacterium
CGCAGCAGCGCGGCAGGACCCACCCCGGTTCCGGGCGCTGAACGCGCCCGGAACCTGCCCCTCCCGTGAGGGGATTTTAGTGTAAATCTCCGCCCGGAAGCGGGACGGGTTTTGAGCGTAGCGAAAAGCCAGGGATGGGTCGCGAGGTGTTGCTGCAACCACGGATCAGATAGGCGCCGCTGGTATTTTTTCGTAACCGATTTACGCTCGTGCGTGAGACCAAGCGGCCGATCCTCTATTTCCCCTCAAGTTTCCGATTTCTCCTGCGGTGAGATTTCGGCGCATGCTCATACCTCCTGTAACAAATTACCATGACACAAGAAGCGATGTGTTCTGGTTGTTTAAATCTCAACTGAAGCAGGGCGCATTTTGTGACGATAAGATAACCACGCGGAATGCCAAAGGGTCTGTCAGTGTATGATCAGGCTCGCAATTATTTGTCGGGAAGTAGAATGCTTAAAGTATTTCAAACGCCATAAAAATATTGGTTTAGTCGATAAGTGCGAAAAATTATCCCGATATTAGCCGGCATCGGTTGCCTGCTTCCAGCTTTCGTTCTGGCCCAGAGACTGCAATTCGTAAACTATACCGTTGCCGATGGCCTGCCGCAATCACAGGTTTACTCTGTTTTGCAGGACAGTCGCGGTTTCATGTGGTTTGGGACCGGGGGCGGAGTCTGTCGTTACGACGGCGTCCATTTTACGACCTTTGACAGCCGCAAGGGCTTGCCGGAAAAAGATCTCGTTTTTACCATGCTGGAGGACAGCCGCAAAAGAATCTGGTTCGCCACAATCGGCGGTGGCGTTTGTCGCTTAGACGTCGATTCCGCGGAGCCGTATACCTTTGAGCAGTTCAGCCATGCGGGGAATTTTCTCTTCGATGAAGTATTTTCGCTGTTTGAAGACAGCCGTGGCGTGCTTTGGTTGGGCTCGACCGACGGGACCGTGGTCAGGTATGATGGACGAGGATTCCAGGCGATTACACTCGATTCGACCGCTTCCGGGAAGAGCATCCGCTCTATCACTGAAGATGGGAAGGGCGGGATGTGGTTCAGCATTTACGGAAAGGGTCTCTGCCACCTGAGTCAGGGAAAACGGACGCTCTACACACGAAAAGACGGGCTTTTCAACGAGTTTATCTACGATATCGCCGTCGATTCGACCGACCAGATATGGCTGGCCAGCCAGGGTGGACTGAGCCGATTTTCCCCGGAAGCAGTAGGTGCGGGCAGGTGGCGGCATTTTAGCTCTGATGACGGGCTTCCGGGTGCTGGGATCTACTCCTTATATTTCGATGAGAGTGGCGCGCTGTGGTTAGGCACCAAAGGTGCTGGGCTGTATGAGTACCATGATGGCGTTTTCAATATTTTCGATAATCGTCACGGTTTGATGAGCAATCACGTCATCGATATCACTCAGGATCGTGAACGAAATCTCTGGTTCGGCACTCTCGGCGGCGTGGCCAAGCTGGCGAATACCAATTTTGAAATCTACACCACGGAACACGGGCTCGTCGACAATTATGTGACCGCCGTCTTTGAAGACTCGGACGGCAACTTTTGGTTCGGAACGAACGGCGGCGGCGTATCGAAGTTTGCCGGTGGCAAGTTTACATCTTACACCGTAAAGGATGGATTGATTCACGATATCGTACGGGCGATTTGCCAGGATGCGAATGGGAATATTTGGTTCGGCACCCGCAAGGGGATCAGCGAGCTGGCAGGCGATACCTTCACGAACTACGGCCTGGAGCAGGGGCTCGGCGGTGAATACGTGCGCGCCATCGTCCGCGATCGCTCCGGGTACTTTTGGGCGGCCACAAACGAAGGTGTCAGCTCCTTCGATCCGGCGGCGGATAGCATCCGTTTCAGAAACTATACGGTCGATGACGGCCTGGTCTTCAAGTCTGTCTGGGCGATTTTGGAGGACCGTGCCGGCGTGCTCTGGTTTGGTACGAACGGCGGCGGTATCAGCAAGTTTCGGGACGGGCAATTCACAAACTACTCTGAAAAGGATGGTTTGCTGAGCAACCAGGTTTTTTCCGCGATTCAGGATCGAAGCGGCGCGCTCTGGTTTGGCACCAAAGAAGGGGCCAGTCGCTTCGATGGCACCCACTTCCACAATGTCACGGACAGGGATGGCCTTTCCGGCCGTTCGATATGGAGCATCGTGGAAGATAAATCCGGACGTTTGTGGTTTGGCAGCAACCACGGCGTCGACCGATATGACGGTCATTCCTGGAGAAATTTCAATTCCAGGAACGGTCTGTCCGGGAGCGAAATCAACATCAACAGCGCTTTGCTCGGAAGCCGCGGGGAATTGTGGTTTGGAACCGTCTCCGGGATCACCCGATATCACCAGGAAAACGAACCCGGCACGCGCGTGGCCCCGCTTGTTTACATCCAGAAAGTCCGCACTTCCGCTTACGACGGCCCGCCAAAGGCCGCCCTTCAATTTGGCTATGATGAGAATACGGTGACCTTGGATTATATCGGGCTCGCGTTTGCAAATGAATCCGATGTCCAATATCAGGTTCTGCTGGAAGGGTTCGAGCAGAGATGGAGCGAACTGTCCCACGTGAACTCTTCCAAATACACAAATCTCGATGCCGGCGAGTACATCTTTTTTGTGCGGGCCAGGAACGGCGACGGCGTTTGGAGCGAGAACGCCGCTACGATTTC
>CAZTNL010000217.1:0-3180 GCA_964614885.1 uncultured Calditrichaceae bacterium
TATCGCTCCACTCGTTTGCGTCTCCTCTTGCAATCGAGCCGAAGACGTAAACGGATTCAAAAGACAGTTCGCGTGACGCCATTTGAATCAGCTTTTGGATTTTTTTTTCGATATCTGCCGCAATAGCCATTGGTAGAGATCCTTGATCTGGGAGAAGTAACTTTTGGTGAATTCGGGTGTGCACTTACGATAGAACTCAAATTTGTAATCCGGGTAGCGCGTCTTGGTGTTGAAATGGTTAATTTCCAACAACAGCAGTTTTTGCTCGCTACTTAGGGTTAACTTGGTGAGGCCCGCAAGCTTTGCGAGATTATGGATGTATGGAATCGGTTCGCCGGGATTATCCCGTACAAAAAATGCCTTGAGCGTTTTTTCGATAACGAGATGTCCGATGAACAAGCACCAGTCGAAGCGCCCGTGCCCGAATAGAATTTCGGCCGACTCCAAGTCTCGGGCAGCGGACGTTAACCAGTACGTAATGTGTTCTTTCGTTTCCATCATAGAATGACTTTTTTGTTTCGGCTCCAAATTACTCAAAAAAAAACTGGATTGCAACCACATATCAACCAGCGCGCGACACCACCAATCACGATCCGGAGAAACCATGCTGACCATAAAGTATCCGCTTTTACTGCTCCTCATGAGCCTGCTGCTCGCCTGCGGACCAGAGGAGCCTGCCGTCAAAGAAGTGCTGCGGCCGGTGCGAACCGTACAGGTGTTCGCCACCGGTGGCGTCCGCCAAAGGAGTTTTTCCGGGGCCGCCCGCTCCGGCGTTGAGGCGAATCTCAGCTTCAAGGTAACCGGCACTGTCCTCGCGGTTCCGGTCAAAGTCGGCGACCGGGTCCGCAGTGGCCAGCTCATCGCGCGCATCGATCCCAAAGACTATCAGTTGCAGGTGCAGCAGGCCGACGCGGCTTTCAGCCAGGCAAAAGCCGCGCTGCAAAAAGCCCGCGCCGACTACGAACGCCTGCGCGGTCTGTACGAAAACAACAACGCCGCCAAGAGCGACCTCGACGCCACGCGCGCCGCTTTCGAGTCTGCCGAAGCGGCCCTGAAAGCAGCCGACAAAAAGCGCGAACTCGCCCGGCTGCAACTGAGCTATACCCGGCTGCAGGCGCCCACCGACGGCTCCATCGCGTCCGTCGAAATCGAGGTGAACGAGAACGTTGCCGCCGGCCGGCCAATCGTCATGCTGACATCCGGCGCGGACATCGAAGTGGACGTGGCCATCCCCGAGATGCTGATTGACAAGGTGAAGAGCGGCAGCGCCGTCGAGGTGGCTTTCGATGCCATTCCGGCGCGAACCTACCACGGGATCGTCCGCGAGCTCGGCGTGGCCTCGACCGGCTTTGCCACCACCTACCCGGCGACCGTCCGCCTCACCGACGCAGACGGCCGCATCCGCTCCGGCATGGCCGCTGAAGTCACATTCAGCTTCAAAAACGAGGACCAGCCGGAGCAGATTATCGTGCCCTCCTTCGCGCTCGGCGAAGACCGGCAGGGTCGTTTCGTCTTCGTCGTCGAGCCGCAGCAGGGAGACACTGCGGTGGTTCGACGAAAAAGCGTCGAGGTCGGGGAACTGACCACAACCGGCGTTGAAATCCTGAAAGGACTCTCCGACGGAGACCTGGTGGTGACGGCCGGAGTCACCAAGATTACCGACGGGCAGAAAGTCAGGCTATAGCCGGAGCGGCGCAGAGGCCAATTCACCCTCTTCGGAGCGCCAGCCAAAAGACACCAGTACCAACATTTTGCGGGAACACATGGATATTACCAGAATTGCGCTAGAAAAGAAACGGATCACGCTGGCGACGCTGCTTTTGATCCTCGTCAGCGGGCTGCTGACGTACAAGTCCATGCCACGCGCCGAGGATCCCGGATTTACGATTCGGGTGGCCGTGGTGCAGACGGTGTTTCCGGGCGCCAGCCCCGCCCGCGTCGAGCAGCTCGTCACCGACAAGCTGGAGAAAGTCATTCAGGAAATGCCCGAGATCGATTTCCTGAACAGCGTCTCCAAACCGGGCGTGTCGCTGGTGTTCGTCAATATCAAAGGCGAGTACAAGAACATGCGCCCCATCTGGGACAGCCTGCGCCGCAAGGTGGACCGGGCGAAAACGGAGTTGCCGGACGGCGTCATCGGGCCGGTGGTAAACGATGAGTTCGGCGATGTTTTCGGCACGCTGATCGCGATCACGGGCGAGGGGTACACCTACGCGGAGCTGAAAGAAATCGCCGACGACACCCGCAACGAGCTGCTGCTCATAGACGAGGTGGCGAAAGTAGATATCGCCGGCGCTCAGAGCGAACGCGTATTTGTCGAGTTCAACAACGCACGCCTCTCAGAGCTCGGCATATCTCCGGCGCAGCTCAAAGCCATTCTCGACGCGCGCAACATCATTTACCCCGGCGGCGAGGTCTTTACCGATGACGAACAGATTGTGCTGGAACCGAGCGGAAACTTTGAGTCGGTAGAGCAACTCAGGAAAACGGTCATCAAACTGCCTGGCAAAAAGGATCTCTTCAACCTTGGGGACGTGGCCGAAATCAAACGCGGCTATGTCGATCCGCCCAGAACCCGCGTCGAATTCAACGGCGAGCCGGCGCTGGTGCTGGCCGTCAGCCTGCGCGAAGGCGGCAACATCATCAACCTCGGCGAGTCGGTCGGGAAACTGGAGCAGCGACTGAAGGCGGTCTACCCTATCGGCGTAGATTTCAACATCGTTTATTTCCAGCCCGGCTACGTCACGCAAAAAGTAGATGCCTTCGTCAGCAATCTGCTGCAGGCCGTGGCCATCGTGGTCGCGATCATGCTGATTTTCCTCGGCCTGCGCACCGGCCTGGTCATCGCTGCGCTCATTCCGATGGCCATTGTCATGTCGCTGATGGTCATGGGACTCTTCAACATTGGTCTCGACCAGATGTCGCTCTCCGCCCTCATCATCGCGCTCGGACTTCTCGTCGACAATGCGATCGTCATGTCCGAATCGATCATGGTACAAATGCAGGACGGCAAACCCGCCGTGCAGGCGGCCCTGGACTCGGCCGCCGAGCTGCGGGTCTCCTTGCTGACTTCATCGCTGACCACGGCAGCGGCGTTTCTGCCCATCTATCTGGCGGAATCGGACGTCGGCGAATACACCGCGCCGATTTTCGAGGTCGTCACCATTACCCTGCTCTGCT
>CAZTNL010000217.1:3280-5829 GCA_964614885.1 uncultured Calditrichaceae bacterium
GTCGGCGAATACACCGCGCCGATTTTCGAGGTCGTCACCATTACCCTGCTCTGCTCCTGGCTGCTGGCGTTGACCATGACCCCGCTGCTGTGCGCCATTTTTCTCAAAGTGAAGTTGAGAAACCGGGACGCAGAGAATCCTTTCGACACGCCCTTCTACAAAAAATACCGCGGCGCCCTTCTGCTCGGGCTGCGCCACCCGGTTCTCTCCATCCTGGCAACGGTCGCGCTCTTCTTCGCGGTGATGCAACTGACGCCGTACATCCCGGCCATCTTTTTCCCGGCCAACGACAAGCCGGTCATGTTTGCCGAGCTGAAACTGCCGATCGGCACGCCGATCGAGAAAACCGAGAAGATGGTGTCCCGCGTCGAAACCTTCATCAAACACGAAATGCAGGCCAGGCTGGACGTCGACGGGGAAGTGACACAGGACGGCGTCATCGACTTTTCCTCGTTCGTCGGCAGCGGGCCGCCGCGCTTCTACCTGTCGTTGAACCAGCAGCAGCAAAGTCCGGAGTACGCCTACCTGCTGCTCAATGTGACCGACCGCTGGAAAATTGAGACGGATTTTGCTCCGAAACTCGAACGCTTCTGCTTCGATAACTTTCCGGATGTTTCCACCAAGATCGCTCCGTTGCTGCTGGGTCCGCCGGTGATCGCGCCGGTGCAGGTGCGCATTTCAGGCAAAGATCTGGATAAAATCTTCGACCTTGCCGACCAGGTAAAAAATCATCTGGCAACCGTGGCCGGGCTCACGACCATCGAAGATGACTGGGGGCCGAGAAACAAAAAGCTGCTGGTCAAAATAAACCAGCCACGCGCGCAAAGAGCCGGCCTCACGAGCCAGGACGTCGCCATCTCGCTGCAGACGATTCTCAGCGGCATCGAGACCACCGACTACCGCGAGGATGACGAGGTCATTCCCGTGGTGCTGCGCTCGGTAGCCGCGGACCGGAAGGATCTGGGCAAACTCGAAAGCCACAACATTTACGCGCAGCAGACAGGCCGCACCGTGCCGCTGAAACAGGTCGCCGACGTCGAGGTGGCCTTTCAACCGGCAAAGATCCTGCGTCGCGACCGGCTGAAGACGGTCACGGTTTCGGCGCAGCTGCTGCCCGGCTTCAACGCTCTGGCCATTGCCCGGGAGATCGCTCCCTGGCTGAAATCCGAAAGCCGGGGCTGGCCGGTCGGCTACAAATACGAGCAGGGCGGCGAGGTCGAATCGTCGGGTAAGGCAAACGCTTCGATCGGCGAGAAGGTGCCGATCGCCATGCTCCTCATCGTTCTGCTGCTGGTCGGACAGTTCGATTCCTTCAGGCGTCCGGCCATCATTTTGCTGACCATTCCGCTCGGCCTGATCGGCGTCATCATCGGACTTTTCCTGACGCAAAAGCCGCTGGGCTTTGTCGCGATTCTCGGCGTGATCGCCCTGGCCGGTATCGTCATCAACAATGCGATTGTGCTGATCGACCGCATCAAAATCGAAATCGAAGAAAACGGCCTGCCGCCGGCCCGAGCGGTGGTTGAGGCCGCTCAACGCCGCTTGCGCCCGATTCTGCTGACGACGGCAACCACAGTCGGCGGACTCGTGCCGCTCTGGCTTGGCGGCGGCCCGCTTTTCGAGGCCATGGCCGTGGCCATCCTCTTCGGACTGCTGTTCGCCACGGTTCTGACCCTGGGCTTTGTGCCCATCCTATACTCCCTGTTCTTCAGGGTGAAGTTCAGCGAGTAAGATTAAGTCATGAGCATGGATAAGCAGGCTCTAAAGGATAAAACGAAAACGTCGGACAGGTTAGCGCTCACAATTCACAATTTGTAATTTCGTAATTTCGTAATTCGCCGCCTCCGTGACAAACGTTTTTATAGGATTACCGGACGAAATACCCGGAAACGCGAGTTATTTAACCTGACAACTATGATATCCGACCAACTTAGTTCGAGGAGACACGATGGTGAAGAAAAGCAGCCCGACCTGGGTCAAAGTACTTGGAGTCGATGAGTTGCCCGAGGGCCGGGTCAAGACCGTCGTCGCCGGGCACAAGAGCCTGGCCATGACCCACTTCGAGGGCAAGATCAGCGCGTTGGACAATGCTTGCCCGCACCAGGGCGGGCCGCTGGGAGAAGGCTCCATCGAAAACGGCTGGCTGCGCTGCCCCTGGCACGGCTGGGATTTCCATCCCTGCACGGGCAGATCGCCGGGCAGCTTCGAGGACGGCATCGACACTTTTCCAGTGGAAGTGCGCAAAGACGGCGTCTACGTCGGACTTGAAGCCGAGCCGGCGCACGTGCGTACGGTTTCAGATATCATGACCGAAACCATGGTCAACTGGGGCGTGGACACGGTCTTCGGCATGGTCGGCCATTCGAACCTCGGTCTCGCCGACGCCCTGCGCCGCCAGGAAAAAGCCGGCAAGCTCAGGTACATCGGCGTGCGCCACGAAGGGGCCGCGGCTTTCGCCGCCAGCGGCTACGCCAAGCTCAGCGGCCGGCCCGCGGCCTGTCTCGGCATCGCCGGCCCCGGCTCGACCAATCTGCTGACCGGTCTGTGGG